>CAYQCZ010000165.1:0-8661 GCA_964415955.1 uncultured Verrucomicrobiota bacterium
GGCTCTCCGGCATCGTCCCTCACCAGCGAAAGGCACACGTGAGTCCATTTGCAGGTGCCATCCTTGCAAAGGTAACGCTTGTCACACGAGTAGGAGGCCGCTTCCCCTGCCAGAACACTTGAGGCCAGCCTTTCGTCCTCATCAACATCATCCGGGTGGGTGAGCTCATGACAGGAGTTACCCATCATCTCCTCAGGGCGGTAGCCGAGGATCTGGCCAAATTGGACATTTGCCCGCAAAATCTGCCGCGCGGGGGTGAGCACCGCCATGCCAAAACCCGCATGTTCGAAGACAGCCTTGAACTGTGCCTCACTGCGGGCAAGTTGCTGGGATTTTTCCCTGGATTCCCTCTCATGCCGGATGAGCGCGACGGCCTGAACAAGATCGGATGCCAGGTATTCCAGGAGTTTTTGTTCCCTGCTCTCAAAGGCATTTGTTTTTGAGGAGTAAACGGCCACCGCACCAATGGCGACTCCGTCTCTTTCCAGCAACGGAACAGAAATACACGAGGCATATCCGCGCTGCCTGGCACCATCAATCCAGGGGGAGAATGACATGTCAGCGTTGATGTCATCAATGCAGACAGTCCGCCGTTCCCTGATGGACGTGCCCATCGGCCCCAACCCTCTCCCAGTCGGAGCCCAGGTGATTTTTGCCTCGGACACATAGCCGTCTTCATGCCCCCACCATGCGGCAGGAGAGACTGATTTGTCCTCGTCCTGATGGGTGAGTCCAACCCACGCCATCTGGTGGCCAGCCTTTTCACAGATGACTTTGCAGAATTCCGTAAAGAGACCCGTCTCATCCCTGGCCCGGAATATGACCGACCGGGCCTCAAAGGAAGCCTCCAACATGCGGTTCAAAGACAACAGGTTTTGCTCGGCAAGCTTTCGCTCGGTTATGTCCTCAAACACGCCGATGACCCCTGCCACTTCATTGCTGGAATTCAGAAAGGGCACCTTGGTGGTTTCAATCCAGATGTCCGAATTGCCGGGGTGATATTTCTCCACCACCTGTTTTTTCAAGCCTGTGGACATCACCTGGCGATCGTCCGCCTGGTAGGTTTCAGCGAGGTGACCGGGATGAAGCTCAAAGTCATTTCTGCCGATGATCTTTGCAGGTTCGATGTTCAAATCCTTGGCGTAGGCAGGATTGCAGAGGATGTAGCGCAGGTTGCAGTCCTTGATGAAGACCCTTTGAGGGATGGCCTCCAGCAGACGTCTGGACAACACTTCGATCCTTCGAAGTCTGGCCGTGGCATGGAAACTCTCGGTGATGTCCATCAGGTAGCAGCGGAAGGACTGCCCATCCCGGTCAGCCACGATCGAACCGGCAAATACCCGCCCCTTGATGTCCAGTTGGTAGTTTCCTGCCAACGCACCGCCACTGCAGGCCTGCTCAGACAATTCTTGGATCTGCTCCGCCGGTGCAAGAAAGACGGCGGGCTCCAATTCCAGCTTGTTGCAAAGCGCATCCGTGGCTGGATTGCACCATTCCACGAGGCGCGTGGCATCGCATTGCAGCACAGGGTTGGGGTCTGAAATGGGAAATGCGGCAAAGCGGGTGATGGTTGCGTCAGCCTCGTTCTTCAAGCGGGACCAGCGAAGAAACAGCACAAAAATGAAGGCTGCCAGAGAGGCGTTGATGACGATATGGACGGCCATCTCCGGCACCTTGCTTTCCAGCAACCGCTCATCAAAAACCAGCTCTCCGATCACCGTGAACATGGCTGCAGCCAGCCAGCATACGATGGTGTATGCGGCGGCCCGGACCATGGATTTCCTGTCATTCTGAACCATGCTTTGGCTGCTGTTCTGCGTTTGGGCGAAAGGCCGTCAGGTGGATGTCTGAGGCCACCTTTCAAGCGGCACTCATGCGAATTAGGCATCACCTTATCCTTATCGGCAGACCTGCACTCACCATAATTTGGCATAGACGGGACACTCTATGTGGGGATGCCACGAAGGTAAAAAAGGAAGGGGGCCTCCCGGCCCCCTGACGGTTTCGCTGGAGACTCCGGACAGGCCGAAGTGGAAACCTTAGGTGTGGTGACAATGGTGCGTTGGAGGTTCTTCGTCAAGGATCTGTTGGGTGGGCGGGTTGATTTATCGCCACTGCGTGGGCATACTCCGGCCCGTAAAACCGCAAACAGCCTGAACACATTCATCATGAATCACACCGCCATGAAACAGTGTCTCCCTCTGCTCGCCGTGGCCGCCCTTTGCGCCGCCTCCACACCTTCGTTTGCCCAGGACAAGAAGGACGAAGGGAAGAAACCTGCCGCTCCCGCCAAGGCCGAGGTCTCCATCTTCAAGGACAAGAACCTGGAAGCTGCGGCGCGCCGTCATGTCTTTGAAAAGCGGGACACGGACAAGCCGCTGACTGCTGACGACGTGGCAAAGATATCCGTCATCGAAGCCAAAGGCCGGGGCATCACAGACCTCACCGGACTGGAACACTGCAAGGCGCTGGCATTGCTTGATTTGTCCGGCAACCAGATATCTGACCTCGCGCCGCTCAAGGGTTTGAAGCTTCTCCAGTCCCTCACACTCACTGCCAACCGCATCGCGGATGTCTCGCCGCTCAGGGATGTCACCGCCCTGCAATACATTGAACTGTCCGGCAACCAGGTGCGGGACATTACTCCTCTCGCCAGTCTGACAAACATGGCCTCGCTATACCTGTCCACCAATCAGATCACGGACCTTTCACCCGTGCTTGGCATGTCCCGCCTCAGCAGCCTTTACCTGGACCACAACCAGATCGAGCGCATCGACGGCATCTCGCGGTTGAAGCGCCTGATGTCCCTTTCACTCAGCGGCAACCGCATCAAGGACCTCGCTCCGCTCAAGGGCTTGACCGGCCTGTATCACCTCTTCATCGAGGACAACCTCATCCAGGACCTCACTCCTCTGGCGGAAATGATCGAGACGGACGCAGCGGGCGAGCAACGTTTCGCGCCGTTCATGAACATCTATCTCAAGGGCAACCCGTTGAAGGGCTTCACCCGTGGCAGGCGCGAAATCTCCCGCATGGAAAAGGCCGGGGCGCGTGTGGAATCGAAGTGAGATTCAATTGGTGGTTATTGACCAGGCACTCAATCGCATTCGTCTTCTTCAGCATGTGGCGAATACAGTCGCCCCGTTGGCCAGTGAGGAACCTCCGTGCACACCACTGACGTGTCCTCCAACCCGACAGCATTCTTGGATTCTCAGCTCTCAAAGCGGGTTGTGTGACCGCTTGAAAGCGACGGGTGGTTGTCATAGTTTCCGGGCATGAAGATTGCCCTGGACCAGGACGTGGAGGAGTTCCTTGATTCGCAGGTGCGTGCGGGTGTGTGTGCCGACGCCAGCGAACTCGTCAACGATCTTGTCCGAGCAGTCAAGGGACAGCAGCACAAGCCGTTTGAAGCGTCTCCTGAGCTGGAGGCCTGGTTGTTGGAAGCGGCTGACAAACCAGTCGAGGAACTGACGAAGGCTGATTTTCAGGCAATCCGGCGGAGTGTTCGAGTGCGCCTGAACCCATGAAAGTGCTGAGGGCGGCGGACTTTCTGTCCGACATGGAAGCCCAATTTGAGTGGTATGCTCGACATGCCGGATGGGATGTCGCAGAACGGTTTCTCGACGCTGTTGAATCGAGTTGTCGCATGCTGGCTGCCCACCCTTTGATCGGTCCTGTTGGGCGGTTCTCGCATCCTCGCCTCCAAGACTGGAGATTTCTGCTTGTTCAGCGTCCGTTCAACAAGCACATCCTGTTTTACGAGGTTGTGAACAACACTGTGATTTTAAGGCGCGCCATGCATGGGCATCGCAACTTGCATAAACGCCTGTTGGAACCACCAACTCAGGAATCCTGAGCATCCCCCTCTTGCATGGATATTATGCGCGGAGCGCAATGGCCCACACCATGGCCACACCGCTGAGAAAGACAGCCATCGCGAGCAGTTTCACCTTCGGCTCATTCAGAATGCGCTCAGGGACTTGCCCCAGCAACGCCCCAAGCATGCAGCCTCCCGCAAAGCCGCCCGCATGCGCCACGAGGTCGCTTGCCGGGTCTGATCCGATGAGCAGGAAAAGCATCGCACCGGCAGCCAGCGCCGCCCACGCAGTGCGTTTGCCGACGGCACCGGCCCGCCATTGCCTTAGGGATTCCGCCGCCAGCAAACCCAGCGCACCGGTGACCATGCCGGATGCTCCCAAAGCGCGATAATCCTGAGGATACACGAGCCAGCCCGTCAGAAAACCGCAACTGCCCGCCAGTGCAGCCGCGCACAAACCCAGCCCTGCCCCAAACCGCGCCATCACCAATCCGAACAATACCAGTCCGCTGACCAGATTTGAGGACAGGTGGCTGCCATCGCCGTGGAGCATCTGGGCGGTGAAGAGCCGCCACCATTCGCCATGGTTCACGAGCACGCCGTCCATGATGCCCTGAGTCCGCAGCCGTTCAGCTCCATTTACATACAGGCCGTGCACGAACGCCAGCCAGGCGCACCAAAGCACACTGCCCCAGTGAAACAACATGCCGGTCCATGGCAGCGGCTGTTCCCAATGCCAGCCCTTGTTCTCCACGTGATAACGCTTGAGCGTGGCGATGGCGCGTTCCCGGTCCGGTGCCTCCACACCCAGGCTCCAGGCGTCGCGTTCCGCATCATGCATGATCGTCGCGGCGATGCCCTGGCTGGCCAGCGCCAGGCTCCAATCCATGGCCTGCCGGCGGTCCTTTACAGGAATGGGCAGCGGCGCATCCGGCGTTCGGGGAGCCATCGATTGCATTTCGTCCAAGGTGAAAGTTCCTGGAGAAAACTTCAAAGTCCAAAGAGGCCATGAGATTGGGGGCAATTCCTGAAATGGAGGTCATCCAGGATGAATTGGGAATTGCGCTTGGCCCCGTGGTTCGGCGAAGCACAATCACCGCGTGCGCATCTGCGTGATTTTCAATCCCACGGCGAAAGGGAACAAGGCGCGGCATTTCCGTCGTCATCTGTCCGAGATCGCGGTGGATTGCGCTCTAAAGCCCACGGAAGCCGCAGGTGCGGCCCGTTCGTTGGCGTGTGCCGCCCTGGAAGAAGGCTTTGACACCATTGTTGCCGCTGGTGGTGATGGCACGGTGAACGAGGTGATCAATGGGATGATGGACGGTGGCGCATTGTGTGAACGGGCAAGGCTGGGGGTGATCCCTCTTGGAACTGTGAACGTGTTCGCCTCTGAACATGGCATTCCCCCTCCTTTGCAGCAGGCGTGGCAGGTGATCCTTGCCGACCGTGAGCGCACTATGGATGTGCCGGTGGTCGAATTCCAGGAGGATGGAAAGGCGCAACGGCGTGTGTTTGCCCAAATGGCTGGAGCCGGACTGGACGCGCGTGCGGTGGAGTTGGTGAGCTGGGATTTGAAAAAGAAGATGGGGCGGCTCGCCTACATTGTGGCGGGAATCAGGGCAATGCGTGAAAAGCTGCCGCTGATTGAATGCCGGGCGAATGGACGGAGTGCCGCAGGCGAGCTGGTCCTGCTGGGCAATGGACGGTTTTATGGCGGTCCGTTGCCCGTGTTTGAGCATGCGGATGCGGCGGACGGGATGATCGATGTGTGTGTGTTCCCGCGAGTGAGCTGGTTTGCGCTCGCCCGGTATGGCATCGGTTATCTGACAGGGCGGGTGCATCCGCCGCCGGACAGGGTGTATTTGCAGGCAGCCGAAGTTGAATTGCAAAGCGCGGAGCGTGTGCCGTTGGAGCTGGACGGGGAGTTCGTTGGTGAATTGCCGGCCACGGTGAGGCTAAGCGGGAAACGCATTCGGGTGGTGGTGGGGTGAACGGCCCGGGTGAGTTGAGGCATGATCTTGCAGCACGGACCCGCGTCGCTACCAATTCAGTTGAATCAAAGGTCTGCCCGGCCCACAATCTTTCATGCGTCTGTTTCAAATCATCTTCACCCCGGTCAGCGCCGGGGAGTTGTCGAAACTGCCGAAGGATCTGCAGTTGTCCATTCTTGGCGAGTTCCGGGGGTTGCCTCAGGAAGTAATGAGCACGGACTTGGAGCAGCTTGGCAAGCTGGAACGCGCAGGGCGCACGCTGCATCGGTATCGGGTCGGAGACTACCGCATTTACTTCGAGAAGCACGAACTGGGCGTGCTGGTGCATCGCATCCTGAGCAAGAATTCCCTCAAGGATTTCCTGTATCGTTCCCGCCTGCCGATGGGCGACGAGGATGAGGCGCTTCAGGACAATCCGAAGTTTTGGGAACTCATCGAGGCCGCCAAGGCGGAAGGATGAGCTTGGCCGGAGCGGCTAACCGGCGGCCCGGCCGGTCAGTGCCTCTGCCAGACTTGCCTGGTCGGTGATGGTTTCATTGCGTGAGGCAAGGTGTTTCAAGATCACCTTGGGCGTGCCCCCGGGGTCGGGCGCCAACCGCACGGTGTATTCCGCCTGAAGTTCAATCGCGCGCTTGAACTGTTTGTCCGGTTTGGCGGGCGTCATGGCGTATTCCACGGCGAAACCCTCTTCACGAAGCCGCTGGACCAGCGAGAGGCTGGCAGTGCGGAGTGTCTCGTCTTCGATCAACGCAAAGACATGGATGCCGGCCTTGAATGCGGGCAGGAGTCCCTTTTCCTTCAACAACTCCAGCAAAACCACGTCGCCCATGCCAAAGCCCAGCGCCGGCATGTCCACCTTGCCTCCGGAGATGAGCTTGATGAGATTGTCGTAACGACCGCCGCCCGCGATGGCGCGAAGGTCGCTGTTGCTGGCAAAGGCTTCAAAGACCGGCCCTGTATAATAGGCAAGGCCACGGATCACGTTGTAGTCAATCTTGACGAAATCGCCGAGCCCCCGGGCGCGCAAGTTGTCCAGAATCGCGGCAAGATCCTCCGTGGGCCTGCCCTGGGCAATGAAACCTTGCACCGCATCAAGAGAGAATCCCAGGGCGGCCAGTTTGGCGGCGCTTTCCTCCTCCCGGTCACGCTCCAGTTTGTCGATGACCTGAAAAAAACGATACTCGGCGTCAGGTGCCGCCGGGGTGGTTGCGGAGCCGTTCCGGAAGAATTCCTGCCACGCAGTGCGGCTGCTGAGCCGGATGACAAAGTCGGCCTGGGTCAAACCGAGGGCCCGCAGTGAATCGATGAGCAGGGCAATGAGCTCAGCATCGGCTGCGGGGTTGTTTTCGCCGAAGATGTCGCAGTTGAGCTGAAAGTGTTCGCGCAGGCGGCCTTTCTGCTGGCGTTCGTAACGGAAGAGCTGGGGCATGGAGAACCATTTGACCGGCTTCTTGTAGTTGCGCTCGTGGGCCGAAATCATCCTGGCGACCGTGGGTGTCATTTCCGGACGAAGAGCCACAGGGCGGTCCCCTTTGTCGATGAAGTTGTAGAGCTGGCCGACAATTTCATCCCCGCTCTTCAGGGTGAACAGCTCCAAAGGTTCAAGGGGCGGGCCATCATATTCGCGAAAGCCGTATTTCCGGGCGGTGGTGCGCCACGCGTGGAAGATGTGATTGCGGGCATCGCAACTCCACACATCCTTGTGAGGCAGCGGCTCGGGGTAGAAATCACGGAATCCGGGCAGTCGTTCCATAAACAAGGGACGGGAGTTAATGGAAAAGGTGCCGTCCCGGCAAGCCCGGCGTGGAGTGGGGCATGGCTGCGGATGAACGTGTCAGGCCTGAGGCGTGGCAGGCGTGGCCGCAGAGGGCGAGGGCTGGTTCCCGATGGCCGTGGTGAGCTTGATCACCGATTCGCGCATTTCCTTGCCCGGCTTGAACTTGACCACCGCCCGCGGGGGGATGGGGACGTCATTGGCGGGATCGTTTGGATTGCGACCAATGCGGGCCTTGCGCAGTTTGACTTCGAACACGCCGAAGTTCCTCAGTTCGACCGTCTGGCCTTTGGCCACGGCCTCGGAGATGTAATCAAGTGTTTTTTGAACAACATCAAGCACTTGTTGTTGCACCAGTCCTGTCTCATTACTGATACGCACGACCAAGTCTCGCTTTGTCATAGGGACCTTATGGGTGGGCGGTTGATTCTGGATTTTTTATAAAGTCCGCATCCACAACGGTCAAGCGATGATTCCAATATTTGCAAAAATTGCCACGGGGTCCGGCTCTCATTTTTGCGAGGCATTGTGGCCGGAAAAACCGCTTTACACGGATTTTGCCACAATGCTAGGCTGACCGCCTGTTATGGAAGCGAAGAAAAAGACGAACTTGATTGATGATTTCCGTTTGCACGAGCGCGACACGGGGTCTGCGGATGTGCAAATCGCCCTTTTGACGGAGCGGATCAATGAGTTGACCGACCACCTCCAGAAGAACGTCAAGGACCACAGCTCCCGACGGGGCCTGCTCAAGATGGTCGGCCAGCGTCGGCGTTTGCTGGACTACCTTCACAACACCGACACGGAACGGTATCACAAGATCACCAAGAAGCTCAAGCTTCGCCGTTGATCCATCCTTGCGTTTGCTCCCCCGTGAGCTTCGCATCTCCACTTCCTCAGGGATTCACCCCTGCACGATTCTCCCGCCTTGAGAAACGCGGCTCAGGGCGGGCTGCACCTTTTTGCCGCGTGCCAAACAAAAACCATAGTCCGTCGGCACTGGGAAATTTCATTCAGCGACCCTTCCCGGTCCCTGAATGAAGTTCCTCTGGGCCGCCGGGCGCAGATAGAACAACATG
>CAYQCZ010000166.1:0-8653 GCA_964415955.1 uncultured Verrucomicrobiota bacterium
AGCAAACTGCCGTTGCTGCCTTCCGGCCCTGGCGGGGTTCGTAAGTCCACATTCCGCGGGCCCTGGCACACGCATTAAGGCCGAGCATTTATCTTGGAGCAAGGTATTTGTATCCTGCGTCTTGATGGCTTGCCGCAGGAATGTTCATCTCCTATTTTAAGCACATGTGGAAACAGCTTTGGGCAGGCGTCGTTCTGCTCGGTCATCTGGTTTGTCCCGCGAGCATGGCGGCAGGCGCGGCGGTTGGGGAATCCAAGCTCGTCTATGTCCTTCCCATCCGGGAGGACATCATGCCGCCGCTGGTGTATCTGGTGCGTCGCGGGGTGAAGGAGGCGATGGCTGCAAAGGCGGATGTCCTGCTGATTGACATGGACACCCACGGGGGGCGTGTGGATGTCACTGAGGAAATCATGGGGATTCTCGGCCAGTTCCGGGGGGAAACTGTCACGTATGTGAACACCAAGGCGTTTTCAGCCGGGGCGTTCATCTCGGTGGCCACCCAAAAGATCTTCATGGCCCCGCAGAGTGTGATCGGGGCCGCAGCACCCATCATGGTCATGCCGGGGGGCGGCCCGCAGGAGATGCCGGCAACCGTCGAGGCCAAGACAACCTCAGGACTCAGCGCGCTGGTCAGAGCCCAGGCGGAGAAGAACGGCCACAACAAAGACGTCGTCCAGGCGATGATGGACAAGACGGCGGAGCTTACCATTGACGGCAAAGTCATCAACAAGCAGGGCAATATCCTGACCCTGACCAACAGGGAGGCGGAGGAGGAATATGGTGAACCTCCGAAGCCCTTGCTTTCTCTGGGCACCAAGGAATCCATTGATGAAGTCCTGGGTCATCTGGGATACGGCGGGGCGCGCGTCGTGCGCATCGAGCCCCTGGGAGCCGAAAAGTTCGCCTTCTGGTTTGAAACCATCAGCCCGCTCATTCTGATTGTGGGGATTGTCTGTCTTTACATTGAATTCAAGACGCCGGGATTCGGCATTTTTGGCATCGCAGGGATTTCGGCAGTGCTGCTGTATTTTGTGGGTGGATACGCCGCCGGTCTGGCAGGCAAGGAGGAGCTGGCCCTGCTCATGCTCCTGTTCGTTCTGGGCATAGCGCTGGTGGCGCTGGAGCTGTTTGTCATGCCGGGCACACTGGTGCTGGGTCTTTCGGGCATGGGATTGATGCTGGTGACATTGCTGCTGGCCATGGTGGACCGTTACCCGGGCATGCCGGTCGTGCCATCGCTCGATCAACTGGCCGTGCCGGTGCTGCGGTTGTTCATTGCCGTGGCAGGGGCGATCATAGTGGCGGCTTTGCTGGGGCGTTTTCTTCCACAAACGCGGTTTTACGGCGCCATGGTGTCGCAAGCCGCCAGCGGCGTGGCCTCCGTGCATGAGGATGAACTGCGGCAGCAATCGATGATCGGTCGCACGGGGGTGGCCGTGACGCCGCTGCATCCCGGAGGAAAAGGCCGTTTTGGTGAGCAGATTCTGGATGTTGTCACCGAAGGAGGCCGGATTGAGAAAGGCGCTGCAATCAGGATCATTGGCAACAGCGGTTACGCCTCCGTGGTGGAGCCGGCCTGAGCAACCGGGAAAGGTTGAAATGGAAAAGGCCCCGCTGCGGTTGCAGTCCGGGGCCTTTTTGAAAATTCCGGTGGAAGGGCCTACTTCATCTTGTTGAAGTTTTGCTGCAGAATCTGCCAGGGCTGAAGTCCTTTCACCCGGTCCTGAAACTTCGCGTTGATGTCGGCCTCGAGCTTGTTCTTGGTGGGGCGGTTGACCTTGTAGAAAATGCCGAAATGACCGGGGAACGGTTCGCCGGCAAGCTTGTAGGCCGCGTATTCATCCGTCACGTCGTGCTCGGCGGGGACGAGGTTGAAGACGCCGCCCTTGCGGGGGTTGGACGCGTCAAAAGCCCCTTCGTAAAATTCCACGCATTCACTGAGGCACTCGATGAAGCTGAAGCCGTCATGGTCCATGGCGGCTTCCATCATTTCCAGCAGGTGCTTGGGATTGGTGTGGGTGGTGCGTGCCACAAAGGTTGCTCCGGCGGAGATGGCCTGTTTCATCGGGTTGATGGGACGGTCCATCGATCCCCATGTGTCGGTCTTGCTCTTGAAGCCCAGTGGCGACGTGGGGGATGTCTGCTTTTTTGTCAGGCCGTAAACGAAATTATCCATGACCACGTAGGTCATCTTGATGTTCTTGCGGGCGGTGTGGTTGAAATGGTTGCCTCCGATGGAAAAGGCGTCGCCGTCACCGCCAAAAACGAACACGTGAAGGTCCGGGCGGCTGAGAGAAACGCCGCTGGCGAACGGAAGAGCCCGGCCATGGATGTAGTGTGCACCATGCGCCTGGACGAAATAGGGGAACCGGCTGGAGCAGCCGATGCCTGCGATCGTCGTGATCTTTTCGTGCCAGAGGTTTCGCTTTTCAATCAGCTTGTAGTAAAGGGCCAGCACGGAGAAGTCGCCGCAGCCCGGACACCAGGTGGGGTGGTCGGCGGTGATTTCCTTCTTGGTGAGGGGCTTGCGCTGTTCCGGGGCGGCGACTGCGTTGGGAGAGGCGGGCGAAGCCGCTTTCGGCTGACTCTCTGGCTCTGTGGCTGTGGCGCTCATGGTGGCTTGAAATGCGTTCTTGAAAGGCGGTTTGATTATGACCCTGAAAGCAGGGCTTTGGTTCGGTCGAGGATTTCGCGGACTTTCCAGGTCAGGCCGTCGGTCTTGTTGATGCCGCGAATCTTTGGATCGGTGTAACGCGCACGCAGGATTGCGGCGAGCTGCCCGTATCCGTAAACGCTCTCGTCATTCAGTTCGACGACGAAGATGTGGTTGAAACCTGAAAAAACATCCTCAAGCCCGTCGGGGAGGGGGTTGAGGCATCGAATGTGCAGCGCGGAAACGCTGTCACCAGCAGCGCGCGCCTTGTCCACGGCCTCGCGGATCGGTCCCTGGCTGCATCCCCAGCCAACCAGCAGCACGTTGCCTTCAGGAGGTCCATAGACCTTGGGCTTCACGCGTTCTGCCGCGAGGGCGCGCAGCTTGTTGCGCCGTTTGGCGGTCATCTGCAGGTGCAGCTTGGGAGAGCCGGTGGGATGGCCCATTTCATCGTGTTCCAAGCCTGTCACGATCGGGTATTTCCCGCTGAGCACGCGGGTGCCTGGAGCAATGTGGGGTGAGATGCCGTGTGGTTTGCTCAAATCATAGGGCTTGTGGTCGGCCACGGGCGTGAGATCGGGCGAAATGTCCTGACAGATCTTTTCCAGGTCCGGCTCGTCGAACGCCTCGATGCGCGATGCGATTCCCTGATCGGTGAGAATGAACACCGGCGTGCTGTATTTGCGGGCGATGTTCACCGCTTCGATGGCGATGTAAAAACAGTCCTCCACATTGGCCGGCGCGAGCACCACGCGCGGTGAATCGCCATGGCCCCCGAATGCGGCGATGTTCAGGTCGGACTGCTCCACATTGGTCGGCATGCCCGTGGAAGGGCCGCCGCGCTGAACATCGACGATGATCAATGGAATCTCCGCCATGACGGCCCAGCCGATGGCCTCAGTCTTCAGGGAGATGCCCGGGCCGCTGGAGCCGGTCACCGCCACGCGGCCCCCATAGCTTGCACCGATGGCCATGGAAACGGAGGCTATCTCATCCTCGCACTGCATGAAGGTGCCACCGTATTTGGGAAGCTCCCTCCGCAGCAGTTCCATGATGTCGGACCATGGCGTGATGGGGTAGCCGGCCCCAAATCGCACGCCGGCGGCGATCAATCCATACGCGAGGGCCTCGTTGCCGGACATCACCACCTGGGCACGATCCTTCTTCTGGCTTTCCTTGAACTGGAAGGTCTGCCAGACGCTGGTGCTCGTGAAATGCAGGCCCGCATTGAAGGCGGACAGTGCCGTGTTCACAACGGCGTCGTTTTTTCCGGCGAACCGCTCGGAAACCAGCTTCGTGAGTTTCTCGGTGTTCAGGTCGAACATGCGCGCGATCAGGCCCAGCGCATAGAGGTTCTTGCCCTTGTCCTTCGCGGTGCCGCCGATGGCCTCCACCGTCAGGCTGGAAATGGGCACGCCAATGTGGTGATAGGTGGTCTTCAGCTCCTCCTTCGGCTGAACGTGATCCGTGTCAAACAAGACGATGCCGCCCTTCTTCAGAAAACCGATGTGGTTCTCATAGGAATGCTGATAGAACGCCAGCAGCACATCCGCCTCGTCGCCGGAACTCAAGACCTCGCCCGTGCCTATGCGCACCTGGAAGATTGATGGCCCGCCCGAAATGGTGGACGGAATGGTCATGAAGGTCATGACCTCCTGTTCGCTGCGTCCTGCCAGCCGTGCCAGAAAGCCGCCGATGGACTGGATGCCGTCCTGCGAGTTGCCCGCGATGCGGATGACGACTTCAGCAATGGGGGTTTTGGATACAATCGGGCTGCCTTCCGCGGTGGAGACAGCCGCTGCTGTTTCGCTCATGGGTAATTGAAAACTTTAATTGTTGGATGCTTCACGGGGTTCGGTATTCGATCCCGCTGCGGATTTTTCATGTCCTGCCGCGACGCGTCCAAACATTGCCATTCGACACTAACAGCGGACTTTGGGGTGTCAAATGTTTCCGAAGAACCAGCCCTTTCACATGCATGAAAACCGGCGTGTCATTAGACAACGCGTTGCAAATCATAAGTTTCTGCTCGTGTCCGGTCCGCAATGGCACGCAGTCGGATGTATGGGACGGCGTGTGCGAGAAAGTCGCCGGGCTTGCCGGTGGACGCCGGCGGGCGGCGGGTGTCACGTGCCATCATCCGAGCTGCAGACGGGCGTCGTTTTGCAGGGCTGCATCCAGGTTTTCCCAACGGGTGTCGTTCATCGAGTTGAACGCGTGAAGATAAATGGCCACCACTTCAGGGGGGTGGCTGGAGAGCACCTTTTCAATCGCCGCCTTGAGCTTGCCGTCCTCCACACCCTTGGGGAGTTCGTCCACGACGCCGTCCTTGTGGTCGATGCCGAGGGAGTTGAGAAAGTCCACGAGCAGCTGGATGTGCTTTTTCATGAGCCACCCGCGTATGAGGGTTGCGGCTGCCGTCTCCATCGAAGGGCGGGTGAGGGTGTTCAGGATCAGTTCGTTGCGCTGGGCCTTGGGCTGCCGCTCGAGGAACACCGGACGAAGACGCCGGGATTCCGCCACGGCGGCCATGGTGGCCTTGTAGATGGGGCGGTCATTGTCGAAAGTGAAAGTCAGCAGTTCGGACGCCAGTGAAGGCGACATGAAACCGATCAATTCGTGCGAGGTAAGCATAGTGTGCAAAACGTGTTCCGTCCGACAAGGGCGGGCAGTGTAAGGACGCCCGGCCAAAGTGCAAGGGATCGTTCGGGGGAATCATCAGCCATCAGACGCGCTTCGCGCCGGACCTCTTCTGGCTGTGCCCCCAAAACAGTCGCAATCCTTCCAAAGTCAACTGGGGTGACACGGCGGTGATTTCCGGAAGCCCTCTGGCGATGAGACTGGCGCAGCCGCCGGTGGCAACCACTGGCAGTCGTCGTTTTCCGAGCTCCCTCCTGAGTTCCCCCACCAGGCCACGGATCAGTCCGCGGTAGCCATGCACCGCACCGATCAACATGGCTTCGCGTGTGCTCCGGCCGATCACCGAAGCCGTGTCCCGAATGGTTACGCGGGGCAGCAGGGCGGTCTTTTCATGCAGGTAATCCGTCATGGCGGACAGCCCCGGCGCTATGATGCCTCCAACATAGCAACCCTGCCTGTCAACGACATCGAATGTCACTGCCGTTCCGAAATCCACGGCCACGGCAGGCGCTCCGTAATGATGGCGAAGCGCAATGGCGTTGGCCAGCCGGTCCGGCCCAATGCTGGACGGCCTGGGGTATGAGATGCCGATGCCCACCGCCGTTCCCGCTGTCAATACCAGCGGATGCATGTGCCAGAGGGAGCGGATCAGCCTTTCGGCTTTGGGCGTGGCATCGGGCACGACGCTGCATATCGCGGCACCGTGGATGTTTGCCCTCCCGGTGAAGGCGCCCAGCCCGGATCCCGCCCGCCCCTGCAATAGTCCGGCCGTGGGAATGTCCTTCTGACGCAGCACGCGGGCATCGTCCGCCAGGCCGATGTGCGTGTGCGTGTTGCCGATGTCCAGCAGGAGCAGCATGCTATTTCTCCAGTGACACGTCGCCGCCGATGATGCGCTCCAGCCTGCCATGTTGCGTGCGGATCAGCAGCGCACCGTCATCATCCAGGGCCTCGGCCCGGCCGGAGATGCGGCGGCTGCCCACGTGCAGCGCCACGTGCTGGCCGAGCAGGGTGGAGTGGCGTTCCCATTCCTCGGCGATTTTGGAGAAATCCCCCCTTCGCAGCCGCGTGTAATCATGATCAAGCTCCCGAAGCAAAGTCGTTGCCAGCCCGGGCCTCGAGATGCGACGCCGTGACTCGATGAGCAGGGAAGTGGCGATGCCCCGCAAATCCTCGGGCAGTTCGCGCGCCTCAAGGTTCACATCGATGCCCATGCCGAGAACGACATGTTTCACCGTGTCCAGCTCGGCCCGCATCTCGATCAGAATGCCGGCGGTTTTGCGCTGGCGGATGAGGATGTCGTTCGGCCATTTGATGCCCGGACACAGGCCGGTTTCGACCTGGATGGCCCGTCGCAATGCCGTGGCGGCGGCTATCGTGATGCGTGTGATTTCAAGCGGTTGAAGGTCCGGCCGCAGGAGCACGGAAAGCCAGAGCCCCTTGCCCTTGGGGGAATGCCATTTGCGCCCAAGGCGTCCCCGCCCCCGGGACTGTGATTCCGCAAACACCACCACGCCTTCGGCGGCGGAGTCCCTCGCCATTTTTTCGATGACATCATTGGTCGAGTTTGTGGATTCAAACACGTGGATTTCCCGGCCGATCAGGCAGTCCGGTCCCAGCCGTGCCATGAGATCATCCGCGTGCAGGAGGTCCGGAGAGGCCAGCAGCCTGTAACCACGATGGGGAGTCGCCTCGATTTCATATCCCAGCCTCCGTAATTCCTCGATGCGCGCCCAGATGGCCGCGCGGCTGATGCCCAGCCGGTCGGACAATTCTGTCCCGGCAACAGATCCCTCTCCCGCAAGGCGCAGGGCTCGAAGTATCTGGGCGTCGATGGTCACAGTGTGAGCAGTCAGTCTGGAATCGATGGTCCGCGCCCCGGGGCGAAGTCGAGCGCGATGTCCATGGATCGCGCCGAGTGGGTCACAGCACCCACCGAAATGAAATCCACGCCGGTCTCGGCAATGCTCCGCACCGTGCTGAGGTTCACGCCCCCGCTGGCTTCCAGCCTGGCGCGGCTCCTGTTCATGGCAACGGCTTCGCGCAATTGATCCAGGCTCATGTTGTCCAGCAGGATGATGTCGGCACCCGCAGAAAGCGCCTGGGAAACCTGCTCCAGCGTGTCGGCCTCGACTTCCACCCTGAGTTCGGGATGCAAGGACCGCGCCCGTTTCACGGCGGCTTCGATGGCGTTCGGTTTCGCATCGCGCAACGCCGCCAGATGGTTGTCCTTGATGAGTATCAGATCGAACAGTCCAAACCGGTGGTTGGTGCCGCCCCCGCAGGCCACGGCGTATTTTTCCAGCAGACGCCAGCCCGGAGTGGTCTTGCGCGTGTCCAGAATGCGCGCCCCCGTGCCCGCCACCAAGGCCACGTAGGCCGATGTCATCGTGGCCACCCCTGACAGGCGTTGGGCGAAATTCAGGGCCGTGCGTTCGGCGGTCAGAATCGCGCGGGCCCTGCCACGGATGGTGAGCAGGCAGGTGCCGGCGTCGCACCTCGCGCCGTCCCGCACATGGGCCTGGATGCGGGTGGTGGCATCCACCTCTTCGAAGACGGCGGAGGCAATCCCCATGCCGCAGGCGGTCATGGGCTCGCGAGCCACCATGTGTGCCGTGGCTGCGGCATCCTCGGGCACGGTGGCAAGCGTGGTGGCATCCCCTGTGCCGACATCTTCGGCAAGGGCCGCGCGCACCAGATGGTTGAAGACCTCACGTTGCAACGGTTCCACGCGCGCAGAGTGGCGGAGCCCGTGATGGGTGTGAATCAAAAAGTCGGATGGTGAGGATGTGGGTTGATCGTTGCGGCCTTCCTGCCATGCTCGGGGCATGCGAGTTCAATCCGTTGTTGCCGCCTTCTCCGGCCTGGTGGTCCTGGCCGGCTGTCAATCCGCCCCGCGAAGCCCCCTGCCGCCACCATCATCCGCCAATGTCGCCCGATGGGAGAAGGACATCGCGGCCTATGAGACCATGGATCGCACAAGCCCGCCTCCTGCGGGCTGCATTGTGTTTGTGGGCAGTTCCAGCATCCGCCTTTGGAAGACCTTGAAGGAGGATTTTCCGGACAAGCCGGTGGTGAATCGTGGTTTTGGCGGTTCCCAGATTGCAGACTCCACCGCCTTTGCCTCCCGCATCGTTTTGCCCTACCAACCGCGCCAGGTGGTGTTGTATGCGGGCGACAACGATCTTGGTGCCGGCAAGTCGCCGCAGCAGGTGCTCTCGGACTTCCGCGCGTTTGTGGCCGCACTCCACCGGGAGCGCCCGGACCTGTCCATCGCCTTCATTGCCATCAAGCCCAGTTACAAGCGATGGCAGTTGATCGACAAGGTGCGCGAGGCCAACCGGCTGGTGGCGGCCGAGT
>CAYQCZ010000167.1:0-8624 GCA_964415955.1 uncultured Verrucomicrobiota bacterium
ACATGCTTCCCCACAGGACGGCGGTCTCAGACCGCCGCTACAGTCAAGGACTCGCATCGCTCGTCCCTCCCCTTGGTTGCTTTGTGTCTTTGTTGTTCAACGTCCTCCGTGTCTCTTCGCCTGCACATCCGCTCCACCACGGACGCACTGGAGTTCGTCCCTGCCAGCCCTGATGGTTCAACTTCCCATCTCCCGTATTGAACCCCGCCCTGCCCTGCCGTATCAATCCACCCCGTGTCCGACACCGTCATCAGCGTCGAAAACCTGGCCAAGCGCTACCGCCTGCGCCACCTCGCCGCCCGTGACCAGCAGTTCGGCTACGTCGCCCTCCGCGATGTCCTCGCCGACAAGGCCCGCAACCTCTTCCGCCGCTCAACCCTCAACTCTCAACCCTCAACCACATCGGAAGACTTCTGGGCCCTCAACGACGTCTCCTTCCAGGTCAAACAGGGTGAAAGGATCGGCATCATCGGCCGCAACGGTGCCGGCAAGTCCACCCTGCTCAAGATCCTCTCCCGCATCACCGAACCCACCCGCGGACGCGTCCGCATCCGGGGCCGTGTGGCCAGTCTGCTGGAGGTCGGCACCGGGTTTCACCCTGAACTGACCGGACGGGAGAACATCTACCTCAACGGCGCCATCCTGGGCATGACCCGGCAGGAGATCAGGAAGAAGTTCGACGAGATCGTCGCCTTCGCCGAGGTGGAGAAGTTCCTGGACACACCGGTCAAACGTTACAGCAGCGGCATGTATGTGCGCCTGGCCTTCGCGGTGGCGGCGCACTTGGAACCGGAAATCCTCATCGTGGACGAGGTCCTGGCCGTCGGTGACGCCGCCTTCCAGAAGAAATGCATGGAGAAAATGGAGGAAACGGGCAGATCAAACCGAACCGTATTGTTCGTATCCCACAGCATGCCCTCCATCACGCGACTGTGTCAGCGCGCGTTGCTTCTGGAGAACGGCAAACTTGCTGACGATGGAGCCGCTTCCGATGTGGTGGGGCGTTATCTCAGCGGAGGCACCCATTCCAGCGCCGTGCGCGAATGGGCAGCCGATGCCAGTGCGCCGGGCAATGACCTGGTGCGCATCCGCGCCGTCCGCGTCTTTGACGCGCAAACTGGACAAATCGCTGAAAATATCGACATCAGACACCCGGTCGAAATCGAGGTGGAATACGAGAACAAACCCACCAGCAAGTTTCCGTATGCGAACATTCAACTCTTCAACGATGCGGGCATTTGCTTGTTCGCAAGCGGTGATTACACAAACCTTGAGTGGAGACATGCCCCACGTAAATTTCACGGCCGCGTGACCAGCCGATGCCACATTCCGGGAAACTTTTTCGCCGAGGGTCGTTTCCGGGTGCTGGTTGGACTCACAACCCACACTCCACATGAAATCCTCGCTCTCGTCCAAGAAGCCGTATCCTTCATGGTAGTGGACAACTCCCAAGGCGATGGCGCGCGCGGCGAGCACGAGGGGGGCGTTCCAGGTGTTCTGCGCCCGCTCCTGCAATGGAAGATCGATCACCAGAAGATTTGACCAGACATGCAAGAGTTAGTTTCCATCGTCATTCCCTGCTACAAGGGGGAGAAGTATCTTGCGGAGGCCATCGAAAGCTGCCTGAACCAGACGTATCGTCATCTCGAAATCATCGTGGTGGATGACGCCAGCCCGGACCGGTGTGCTGAAATTGCCGAGAGTTACTCAAAGCGGGATGCCCGGCTGCGTGTGGTCCGGCTTCCAAGCAACAGTGGCGTGGCCGGAGCTTTCAATGCAGGGTTTTCTGCATCGACCGGTCTTTATCACACGCGCCTCGCCCAGGATGATCTTTTTGATTCCGCTGCCATTGAGACGTTTGTCGGATTCATGGAGTCAAACAAGGCCATCGGCCTGGCCTACTCCGATTCCTACTTTTTCAATGAACAAGCCAGAGGCGATCTGCACGTCTTCAAGGCGGCCAGACCGGAGGATTTGTTCCATGAACAAACCAACATCGGTCTTTGCCTTTTCTGGCGGGCAGAAGTGTGGTCTCAGGTGGGTGGGTTCGATTCACGCTATGACATGGCTGAAGACTACGATTTCTGCAGACGGGTGCACCAAAGAGCAAAGCTAGGCAAACCAGATTCAAAACCGCTGGTCCTGATCCGCTTGCATGGAAACATGAGCAGCCTCCGTTACCGTCCGCAGCAACAGCTCAGGCAGGCTGAGATTGACGCACGATACGCAAAATCAACCGGTGAAGCCCGGCGAATCCTATACCAAGGCCGGTGCAACGCTGCCTACGAGCATCAATTGCGTGGGCAGTGGAAGCAGGCTCTGAACATGTATCTGTTGGCTATTGCCGCATCGCCCCTATCCAGGCGCGGATATCACGGGCTCCTGGCCTCACTGTTGAACGGCTTCAAACCGGCAGGCGCCTCCGACAGCCTCCTGACTGATGAGTTCGGAAAATCCCATGGTTCATAACTTGCCTCCCGAAAATGATAACCGGCCTTATCAGAAACTGCATTGAATCCAGCGGATATGACCTGGTCCGGAAATCCTTCTGGCCCGATGCATCCAGACTCCTACACGGCCAGCCGGAGCCAGTCATCATTGATGTCGGCGCAAATGAGGGCCAGAGCCTTCGCGAGATAAGAACATGCATACCCAATGCATCGGTTTATTGTCTGGAACCAGACCCCAAGGCTTATGAGGGGCTGCTTTCGGTCGCATCAAGAACCTCAAGAACCCATGCTTTCCAACTTGCTGCTGGAGCCAGGCCGGAAACACTGTTGCTGAACAGGAACAGACACTCGGTTACCAATTCATTCCTATCACCTTCATCAAAGATAGCGGACGTAAAATGGCGGGAAATGATGTCTCCCCTGGACAAGGTCGAAGTGGAGGTGGTTGAGCTCAACACATTCTGCAAGCAACAAGGCATCAAGCATGTGAGCGTGCTGAAAACTGACTGCCAAGGGTATGATCTGGAGGTCTTGCGTGGAGTCGGATCAATGTGGGAGGAAAAGCTTTTGGATATCGTCTGCTGCGAGGTGCTGTTCACCAAGCTCTACGAAAAACAGGCCTATTTTGAAGAAATCGTGAAGTATCTCAGAGATCAAGAATTCGAACTCTATGGGTTATACGGTGTCGCAAGGACGACACGGAAAAGCATGGCATGGGCAGACGCCGTTTTTTGCAGAGCAGACTGGCTCGACAAGAGAAAGGGGGATCGTTCGTAAGCAGCACTATTTGAACGAAGCCACCAGTCTGGCAGCGGAATGTCATCGGAGCAGAATGCGCCCCAGGAAGCCAATGAAATGAAACATTTGGTCAAAGCTTTGTTGCGTAAAACGGGCTGGGAGGTTCATCGATTGAACCCGTCAGCAGGCGTTTTCAGCACTTCTCAACCCCATGTTAAGAAACTTTCTTTAGACAGTCGTGAACTGCAGTTTTGGATCACAGACCAAACGGCAAGAGTTTGGTATGAAAACCCCGTTGAAAGCGTCCACATCCCTGAACTTCAAAGCTACTCCAAACTGCTTCCAAAATCTGGCCGGGTGCTTGAAATTGGCAGCAATCAGGGCTTTTTCACCTGCCTGAGTGGATTGATTCTAGGATCCGATGGGTTCGTCCTCGGAGTGGAACCCCACCCGCGCAATGTGCTGGTGGCTCAGGCGAATCTGGCCTTGAACGGCCTCGGCGCGAACTGCCGCGTGCTTCAAGCGGCAGCGTCAAACAAAGCGGGTGAGGTCATTCAGATTTCCGACTGCATGAACGCAGCGGTTGAAACCGGACTAGCCGACCACACCATCAGCGTCAACACCATCACCGGCGACATGCTCGACGAAGAACACGGTCCGTTCGATTTGTTGAAAGTGGACGTGGAGGGGTTCGAGTGCTCGGTCCTGGCCGGCTGCAAAAATATTCTGAGTCGCAAACCAAGGCTGGCAGTTGAAGTGCATCTGGATTTGATGGCTCGTTACGGCGGAAGCACCGATCAGCTTTGGGATTTGCTGGGAATTGCCAACTACGCCGGCGTCATGGTCTTGAGAACCCCCAACCCCCAAACACTCGTCTTTGATTTGGCCAAACTTCCCACACACGGGATTGTTAATCTGCTTCTGCAGCCACGGTAGCAGCCAACAACCTCCATGAAACTCCTCGTCGCGGCGCGCTACCACTACTACGGCGATCCCAACGGGATCGAACCGCAGTTTTATTATCTGGCCAAAGTGCCGGAGGCGATGGGCAAATCCGGAAGTGGAGATCAATCCTGTGCGCTGGACAGCGCATCCCATGAAGTCTGAATGAGAGTGGTATTCGACACAAACGTGCTGGTGGCCGCTGCCCGCTCCAGTCAGGGTGCAAGCCACCTGCTGGTCCGCGCCATTCCATCCCGGCAGTTCACACTTTGCCTTTCCGTCGGCCTCTATTTCGAGTGGCAGGAGGTGTTGACCCGTTCCGAGAATCTGCCACCGGGCCAGACAGGCGCGGACGCCCTTGGTTTCCTGCGTTACCTCGCCAGCCAGTCGCACCTGCAGGAAATCCATTTTCTCTGGCGTCCCCTGCTCCCGGATGCCGACGATGACATGGTCTTGGAACTGGCATTCGCCGCTGGGTGCCGTCATATTGTCACGCACAACGTGAAGGATTTCTGCGGTTCGGAACAGTTCGGCATCACCGCCGTCACGCCGCAGGCATTCCTGAAATTGTTGGGATCTCAGCCATGAGCACATTGACGATTCAACTGCCGGATTCGGTGAAACGAAGCATCGAAACCCTTGCCGCCAGGGAGGGGTTCTCCGTGGATCAATTCGTTGCCAGCGCCGCCAGTGAAAAGCTGGCGGTGATGCTGACGATGGATTACCTCCATCGCGAAGCCGCAGCGGGGCGGAAGGTGGATTTCGAACGGTATCTCGCCGCCGTCCCCGCCGTCCCTGCCATGCCTGGCGATGAGCGCTGAACTGGCAGGACATGTTCCAATCCGTCGAAGGGGTCTGCGCTTGTGCGCGCCTTTGCCCTGACAAGCATGAAACTCCTCGTCGCCGCGCGCTACCACTACTACGGCGATCCCAACGGGATCGAACCGCAGTTTTATTATCTGGCCAAAGTGCCGGAGGCGATGGGGCATGAGGTGGATTATTTCGATTTCCATTACCATGCCGCCTTCGATCTCCGTGGAGCCCGGCGCATGTTCCGCAACATGGTGAAGTCCGGCAGCTACGATGCGGTGTTCGTGGCCACCAACCGGGAGGAGTTCGACCAGGAAACCATCGAGGCCGCCGCCCGGCACGCGCCCATCATCGCCTGGAACAGCGATGATGAGTTCAAATGGGACACCGTGACGGGTCCGAAAGCGTCATGGTTCACCTTCATGGTCACCAACAGCCCGGAGGTGTTTGAACAACACAAGGCCCGTGTGCCGAACCTGATTCATGCACAGTGGGCCTGCACGGGATTCTGGGATGGACGGGACACCGCCAAGGACATCGATTTCAGCTTTGTAGGACAGGCCTTCGGGAAACGAAGGGGGCAGATCGCCGCACTGCGGAAGCGGGCTGGATTGGCGGCCTGGGGTCGCGGGACGGGCACGATGATCCTGGAACGGGGCGGGCAGCGCCCCCTCACCCCGGCCCTCTCCCCCGGTGGGGGCGGGGGGGATTCATCTCAACATTCGCCGCAAATGCCTGCTCCCTCTCCCTTCGTCGGACGAGGGGAGAGGGCTGGGGTGAGGGGTGCCGGGGCCCAGCTCAAACAACTCGCATGGAGGCTGCTGCCCAAACGGCTGCTCCCTTATGAGGTGGTGGAACATCTCTCGACGATTGATTTCGACACGGTGAACCGGTTGTGGAACCGGTCGCGCATCTCGTTCACTCCGCTGGACAACACCGACGGCACCGTGCGCCAGATCAAGAGCCGGGTGTTTGACATGGGGTTGAGCGGCACGTTGATGCTGTCGCACACGGCACCACGGCTGGATGATTATTACGAGCCGGGGAAGGAGTATGTGCCCTTCGAGACCCTGGATGAGTGCGTGGAAAAGGCCCGTTATTACCTGCGGCACGAGGCGGAGCGGCGGAAGATCGCGGAGGCCTATGCGAAGCGCACGCAGGCGGAGCACCTGTGGAGGCATCGCATCGGGCATGTGCTCAAGGCGGCGGGGCTGAAGTGATCGTTCCTTGCCTCACAGGAGCGCGGGTGTGTTCAGAACCACCCGCAGCACGCCCTGCGTCTCATGGAAGGTGGGGCGGGAGATGGACAGGATCCGATGGAGTGCGGGCATCCATGGCCGCAGAAACGCGGCAGCGCTTGAACCATGGTATTATCTGGCCAACCCCAAGCACCAGACCTGCGCCCTGGAAGGGCGCACTCCAATATGCCACCTGTTGCCGTGACACACCCCGCACGAGCATCCTGGCTCGATGGAATCTCGCCCCACCAGAAAGTTAAGAAACACCGAAGCAACCAAGCAACGAAGCATGGCAGGGAGGCTTGGCGGGAATTTTTCAGCCCTGACTTTCCGATTGAACCATGGCAGCCACCGCTTCCATCCTCCGGCCGTTGAGCGACGGAAAAACAGATACGGACAGCGTCATGCGGAACCCACCCGGTGTGACCGTGGTCATTCCCTGCTACAACTACGCGCACTTCCTGCCCAAGGCCATCGAATCGGCGCTGAGCCAGGACTATCCCAACAAGGAAATCATCGTGGTGGATGACGGTTCACCGGACAACACCCGTGAGGTGGCTTTGTCCTACGGCGACCGTGTGCGCCATGTGCATCAACAGAACGCCGGGCTTTCCGCCGCGCGCAACAAAGGGATCGCCGAGGCGCGGCACGAGTTCATCGCCTTTCTGGATGCCGATGACTGGTGGACGCCGGGATGGTTGAAGGCCGCCATGGAGACATTCGCCCGGCTGCCGGAGGATTACGCGGTGGTGGCCTGCCAGTGGAACTTCATCACACCCGACGGACGCCGGGACGGACCGAAGCTGCTGGACCAACACTGGCCGAGGGAGGTCACGGTGGAGCAGATGCTGATCCGCAGCCGCTTCCAACCCTCCGGTGTGGTGGCACGGAAAACCGTGCTGCAGGCGTGCGGCGGGTTCGACACGACCCTGCGCAGCACGGAAGACCGTGACATGTGGATCCGCATCGCGGCGCGCCATCGCATTTACTGCCTGAAGGAGCCTTACGCAGGCGTGCTCAGCCATCCCGGCAGCATGAGCCGGAACGCGGCGCGCATGAAGGTGAACATGCAAAGCGTGCTTGGGAAGGCCAGAGCCCATGACGTCTTGAAGGGTGGCAGGCCCTGGGTGTGGATGCAGGCGCAGAGCTTCCTGCTGTATCAAACCGCATGGATGTTCAGGGACTCGGGAGACCATCGCGGAGCCATCCGCGACCTGCTGCACTCCATGATGCGATGGCCGTTCTTCCTGAATCCCCACGCTCATGACGAGAATTTTTTCTTCCGCCTGAGAACACTGCGGCAGTTCCTGGCCGAGGCGGTCCGTGGATCTTTTTCACCGGCCACCGTGCACCCACGACACAGCCGCAATGTCATTTCCGGCACCACCGTGGTGATCCCCGCCTACAACTACGCGCACTTCCTGCCCGATGCCATCGACTCCGTGCTGTCCCAGCAAGTGACGCCATTGGAGGTGATCGTGGTGGACGACGGCTCCACGGACAACACGCGGGAGGTGGTGGCGAGGTATGGCGACCGTGTGCGTTACATCCACCAGCCCAACGCCGGGCTCTCGGCCGCACGCAACACCGGCATCCAGGCCGCTTCCCATGCATGGATCGCCCTGCTGGATGCGGATGATGAGTTCATGCCGGACATGTTGCGCACGCTGGCGGGCAGGGCCGCCTCCCTGCCGGCGGAATACGGACTTCTGGCCTGCGCCAGCCTGCGAATGGACCGCGACAAGCGCCCGATCAAAACCAAGCAGTTGCAGCAAAGAGCGGATGGCGATGTCACTCCAAGAGCGATTGTGCTCCACAACCAGTTTGTGGCCGATGCCGTGCTGTTCCGTCGGGACATCGCGATCCGGGCCGGCGGATTTGACACCACCCTGCGCAGTTCGGAGGACCGCGACATGTGGATTCGCATGGGCCGGCTGTGCCGCATTTACAAGATCGCCGAACCGCTGGTGCGCGTGCGTATGCATGGGAACAGCATGAGCCGGAATGCGGCGCGCATGCGGGACAACATGCTGAAGGTCCTGGCCAGGAGCCGGGCGGCGGGCGTGGTGCACCGGTGGCACCTGCCCTTCTGGGCCAAAGCCCATTCCTTCCTGCACTATCAGACCGCCTGGATGTTCCGCGATGCGGGCGATTACCGCAACGCCACGGCCCATCTCCTGCGCTCCCTGTTGCTGTATCCGCTTTTCCTGAATCCGCACCGGCTCAATGAAAACTACCTGTTCCGTGTGCGCAGCCTCGTGCAGTTCGTGCGGGAATGGCGTCACGGGCAAGGACAGAAATCTCCCTGAAAGCGGTCAGGGAAAACCACCCAGCCTTGGACTCGCGTCGCTCGTCCCTCCCCTTTGTTGCTTTGCGTCTTTGTTGTTCATCCTCACACCGCCTACGGAGTGCGGACATCCTGGCCGCAGGATTCCAGGCCACCTAC
>CAYQCZ010000168.1:0-8606 GCA_964415955.1 uncultured Verrucomicrobiota bacterium
ACACGTTGCACGTCGTCATGCAAGTTCTCGGCAGCGGCGCTGTGGCCGCAGGTGACGCGGCCGCCCTACCTCGGCGGGCTGGGCTTTTCCTTCAAATGGAACATGGGCTGGATGCATGACACGCTCAACTACTTCAAGCGCGACCCGGTGTATCGCAAGTTCCACCAGCACGACCTCACCTTTGCGATGATCTATCATCACAACGAAAACTTCATCCTGCCCCTCTCGCACGATGAAGTGGTGCACGGCAAAAAGTCCCTGCGCGGCCGCATGCCCGGCGACGACTGGCAGGGCTTCGCCAACCTGCGCTGCCTGCTGGCCTACCAGTGGATGTTCCCCGGCAAACAGCTGCTCTTCATGGGCGGCGAGTTCGGCCAGACGGCGGAGTGGAACGAAAACACCGGCCTGGACTGGTGGCTGCTCGGATCGGGGCCTTTCCATGCCGGAACACAGAAGCTTGTCAAGGACCTGAACGCCCTCTATCAGCGCGAGCCGGGCCTGTGGGAAGCCGACTTCGATCCGGAAGGCTTTTACTGGATTGACGCCTCGGACCATCAGAACAGCGTGCTGTCCTTCGTGCGCCAGCGAAAGGACGGCACCGGGCCGCTGCTGGTGGTGCTCAACCTCACGCCGGTGCTCAGGCACAACTACCGGCTGGGCGTGTCCGAAGCCGGTGCGTGGAGGGAGGTTTTGAACACCGATGACCCGTCCTACACGGGAAGCGGCCAGTTGAACGGGGACTCCCTGCAAACCGACCCGGTCAGGTCGCACGGTCACAAGCAGTCCTTGAATCTGAAGCTCGCCCCAATGGCCGTCATGGTCTTCAAGCCGGCATGAGCGGGCCGCGCACGGCGGCATCACCGGTCCGTTGCCGACAGCCACTCCAGCAGCTTTGCCGCCACGGCCTGGTCCGACACGGTGCTCATCCATTTTGAGGAAATTGCGCGCGGATTCCGTCTCCCAGCCGCCCAGTCATCAAGCTCCTTGCACACCGCAGCACAGAGGCTCCGGGCCGTGCGGCATGGTGCCGCCGTCCCGCCGCCCTCGGCCGCCACATGGACCATGAAGGCAAGCGAGGCGGGCCCCACCACGGTGCAGCCGCAGCAGAGCGCCTCGCATGCGGAAAATGGAAACCCCTCATAACGCGAGCTGAACAAGAGCACCTGGGAGGAACGAAAGGCATCAAGCAGTTCTGCGTGGGGCATCACACCGGCGAAGATGATGCGCCTCCGCACCCCAGGAGAAAGCCCCGTGCACCGGCGCTGCAACACATCTGCGCCGCTGCCGGCGATCAGTGCTTGCGCCTCTTCATGTTGTTCCAGAATCCGCGCAAGGGCTGCCACCAGCAGCGGGCCATCCTTCTGATGCGAAAGCCACTTTCCAGCCGCCACGATGCGGGGCATTTTGGAAGTGGAGGCATCCCAGCCGCTGCCGACCTGGGCGGGATGCGGCAACATGCGGAGTTTGGCGGCCAGGTCGGGCCGCTTCAGGCTTGCGCAATAAGCAGCCATCCTTTCCAGCGCGAGCGGTGACTCCACAAGGATCAGGTCGGGATGCTCCAGATGACGGCAGGTGCCATGGTCAAAGGCCGCCGGAACGAAACGAAACGCCAGGGTCTTGGCCAGGGCATGGGGAAACGACAGCCAGCCGAGGCGGTCGTGTTCCATGTCGCAGGTGCTTCTGAGGAATGGCATGAAGCCCACGCGCGGGCTTTTCATGCCATCGGTGTCCAGCCGCACAATCAGCCGTGCGCCAGACTGTTTGATCGCGCGGACAATCGGCTCATGCCTTGGCGCACCCCACGAGGTGATGAGGACCGCTCCGGGGTTCTGATGCCTCCACCATTCGGCATCCGCCATCTGCTCCGGCGTGCAAAGGACCAGGGGTAGTCCGGTGTCGGTGGAAAATTTTCCATGGCAGACGAACCGCGAGCGAACGCCCATGGCCTGAAAGGCCAGTGCCATGGCACCGCCATCGCTATACCAGAAACGAGGGTCACGATCGTTGTAAGGCAGGGGGATGGCCGTGAACACGCTGCGCATGACCGTTCATGAATCGCTAGGCGGTCCGGGCCGCGTCGCTGTCTGCCGGATTGGCTGGAGTCTGGGCCATGTAGATCATCATCTGACCGGGTCGCGGCTTCGTGGTCTCATCCGTTGTGGCGATCTGCAGCTCACCTGCCGGGCTGATCACAAACATCACAAGCAGTTCGCCGCCATGACGTTTCTTGACCGCTTCAAACGTCTCCTTTTCGGTGATGCGTGCCGAGAGTATTTTCCACCGTCCGGCCAGGCGCTCGTTGAGTCTGGCCAGCGTCACATCGCTTCCGAACAGGCGCCGCCCCTGCAGTTCCTGGGCCACGTCCCCCTTGCCGCCCGGTTTGCGATCGTCAGGGACAAGATGATACACGCCCGCACGCCCGAAGAACTCGATGAAATGAATGGTCGCCAGCGAGTTCACACCGGCATTGGAGGTCATGGCCAGCAGCCGCCCGATGCCTGTCAGGTCGATGTCCTCACGCGCGTCCTCCGCCAGGACGCTGCCGTGGTGTGTGGCCAGGCCTTGTGCGCGGGCGGCGGCGACGTTTTCCGCATTGGTGTCCGCCAGCAGGACGGGGAGCCCCTCGTCATTGATCAACCTGCCGATGGTGCGGGCCAGTGGGTGCGCCCCGACAATCAGCACGCCCTGGGGGTTTGGCTTCGACAGCCGGAGCCACTTGGCCAGCGGCGCGGCGGTGAGCCCGTAAATGCCCACCGTTCCCACAATCACCATGAAGGTCACCGCCACCAGTTCGTTCGCCCGTTCATGACCGCTGACCATCAGGCGGAAGGCGAACAGCGAGGACACCGCCGCCGCCACGATTCCGCGGGGTGCCATCCATGAGAGAAAGAGCTTCTCCTTCCAGGTCATCTTGGATCCCCAGGTGGAAATCAGGATCGACACCGGACGGCCGATGAACATGAGCACGGCGAGAAAGGCCAGTCCGCTGCCCAGGCTGAGCTGCCGCACCTGCTGCAGGCTGAGCCTCGAAGCCAGCAGGATGAACAACGCCGAGATCAGCAGCACGCGCAGGTTCTCCTTGAACTCGACAATGTGACGGATCGCCACCCATTTCTGGTTGGCGAGCACGATGCCCATGACAGTGACGGTCAACAGGCCGGACTCATGCTGGAAGGCGTTTGAGATGACGAACATCGCCACCACGATCATGAGCGAGATCGGGTTTTGCAGGAAATCCGGCGCCCAGTGTTTCTGGAAGCTGACCAGCAGGATGGCCGCACCGGTGATGCCCAGCACCGTGCCGATGAACACCGTGTTCGAAAACCCGATGATGGCGATCAGCGGCACATCAGAAAATTCACGGGCCACAATCGCCTCATACACCAGCAGTGCCAGCAGCGCGCCGATGGGGTCGATCAGGATGCCCTCCCATTTCAGGGTGGAGGCGATCTGTTTGGTGGGCTGCACATGGCGCAGCAGCGGCATGATCACGGTGGGCCCGGTCACCACCAGGATGCTTCCGCACAGCGTGGCAAGCTGCCAGTCCCAGCCGAACAGGACACGGGCCGCAACCGCGCTGATGATCCAGGTGGACAGCGCGCCGATGCTGATGAGATTGCGGATGATGCGGCCCGTCTCGCGCAGTTCACGGAATTTGAGTGTCAATCCTCCCTCGAACATGATCAACGCCACGGACACCGACACAAAGGGCATCAGCAGCTCGCCCAGCATCTCGTCCGCATCGATCCAGTTGAACACCGGACCCGCCATGAACCCGCCGATGAGCAGCAGGAGAATGGACGGCAGCCCGAGACGCCAGGCCAGCCACTGGGCCCCGGTGCCCAGCACCGCCAGCAACGCCAGTTGTTGAAGCATCAATTCATTCATAGGCCGACCTTGTTCCACATGCCGGGTGGAGTCCGGCCTGAGGTCCCGTTTGTCCGGCCGGACGACCGCAAACCAGCGCCGCCATTCCCGTGGGTGCGGCCTGTATAACCGTGCCCGTGTCGCGATTCAACGGGATTGATGCGCCCCTGGAAGATTCCTTCATCGACTGGGCCGATGAGGGCATCGTCTTTTTTGATGACGGCCGCCTGAAGGGCTTCATCCAGCCGGATCGTCCAAACGCGCAGTTATGAAAACCATGAAATCCAAACTCCTCACAGGGCTTGCGGTGATCGCCGCAGGCGTGGTGCTTGTCCCCCGGGCCGATGCCGGCATTGCCTTCAGCATCAGTTTCGGGACGCCATGTCCACCGCCCGTCGTGGTGGTGCCGCCGCCATGCCCGCCCCCGGTTGTTGTCACACGTCCTGTGCCGGTCTGTCCACCAGCCGTGGTCGTGGCACCGGCACCGGTTTGCGCCCCGGCACCCATCGTGGTGCATCCCACGCATGGTTGGAGCGGTTGGTCGGGATACCACCATCGCCCCGGTCCCCCTTACGGAAGGGCGGTCGGGCACCACAAACACGGACGCTGGTAGGATGTGACCGCACATCCGAACCCCGTCCCTGATCAAACGGGGGCGGGGCTTTTCATTTTCCACCCGTTTTCAATGCCCGTTGCGCGAGTTGCGACTTCAGGAAGTTGTCCTCGGGTGCCGTGCGCCAGGCCGTCAGCCAGATGTTGCCAAGCATTTGACCCGCCGTGAGAAGCTGTCTTTCAAGAAAAGCACGACCTTCCGTGCTGGCCGGCGATGCGGGGTTCAACTTGCCGTCCTTGTCGAGTTGATAGAGCGGACGCACAAGACCGTGCTGAACTTCCAGGAACTCAATCAACGGTCCAAAAATGCCGTGTCCGCCTGCATTGGCGCCCGGGATTTCCCGCGCCGCAGCGATGCCTGCCATCAAGGCTTTCCTGTGCGGCGGCACCTTCGACAAAAAGCCCCCATCAATCCATGCATGGAAGGTCCGGTTGGTGGCGAAACCGTCCGGGTTCGGCCCGACCCAGCCGTTGAAATGTTTGGTTGTGTGCAGCGGCTGCGTGGCATCGCCCACATGATGCCCCATTTCACCCATGAGGTGGATGATGTTTTCCCGTGCGTTGCGAATCTCATCCTCCGTCCCGCCATGCTGCTCGAAGGTTTTCAGAATCGAAAAGGATGCCTTCAATTTGGAGTATTGCTCATTGATGGCCCATGGCAGGAAGCCGATGTGAGCGCGGTAATGGGCCGGGTCGCGCTCCGGGCTGGCCACCGGCTCGATGGACGGGTTTTTTGCACGTTGCAACGCCAGATGCGCAATGAAGTCATACCGGAACGGCGGCAGCGTCTTGGGCGTCAGTCCGAAGCCATCGAGGTAATCGAGGTCGAAGAAGTGATCTGGCTCGTTGACATGCCGGAAGGTGTAATCGGGACTGCTGCGCCAGCGGTCGGGTTCCGAGGAAAGATAAGCCAGGCGCGCCTCCGCATCCTTCCCGCGCACAAACGATGGAAATTCCGGCGGCAGGGAGCGCAGGGCCAGGAGGTTGATCAGCCGGTGCCCCTCCTGATCCCAAGACAGGGCGCGCAGGGAGGACAGTGCGAGGATGAAGGCGATCAGGGCAAATCGTGTAATGTTCATGGCATGAGCGTGTGCCAGACCAAGCTATGCGAAGCAGCCGGGGATGCAATCTGTTGCTTGGCACATGGTCCGGCCGCAAGCGTTGCGTTGATTTGGCCGACGACTCGGATTACTCAATAGCCATGAGCACATGGTTTCACCCGGCAGGGCGGCAGTTGCTGGCCGCCGTTGTTGCGTCCTGCATGGTCTGGATCATGCCGGCCTCCGCCGCCGACGAGTCAGGGATGGTTTCCTTCTCACGTGAGATTCTGCCGTTGCTGTCGGACACCTGCTTCGCATGTCACGGCCCCGACGAGGGTAGCCGGAAGGCCGGGCTGCGTCTGGACACCAGGGACGGCGCGCTCGGCAAAGGCAAGAGCGGTGACACGGCCATCACGCCCGGTGACGTGGCGAGAAGCGAAGTCATCCGGCGCATTTTCTCAACGGACGAGGACGAGGTGATGCCGCCGCCCAAGGCGCTCCGCCAGCTCATGCCCGCGCAACGCGACCTGCTCAGGCGTTGGGTTGAGCAGGGCGCACCGTGGGGCAAACATTGGGCTTACGAAGCTCCCGCGCGTCCGGCAGTTCCCAGGGCGGGCGCAGCGAAAAATGCCGTCCGCAATCCGATCGACAGCTTCGTCATCGCCCGCTTGCAGAAGGACGGACTGAAGCCGTCCCCCGAGTCGGCGCGCGAAACACTCATCCGCCGTGTCACACTCGATCTCACCGGACTGCCGCCCGCGCCTGCGGAGGTTGATGCGTTTCTGAAGGACAAATCCCCCGACGCCTACGAGAAGGTGGTGGACCGCCTGCTGGCATCGCGGCATTACGGCGAGCGCATGGCGTGGGACTGGCTGGATGCCGCGCGCTACGCCGACTCCAATGGCTATCAGGGCGACCCTGAACGGACGATGTGGCCGTGGCGCGACTGGGTGGTCAACGCGTTCAACGCCAACATGCCCTACGACCAGTTCACCGTGGAGCAACTTGCCGGCGATCTGCTGCCGGACGCGACACGCGATCAGAAGCTCGCGTCCGGTTTCAACCGCAACAACATGCACAACGGCGAGGGCGGTCGCATCGCCGAGGAGACGCGCGTCGAGAACGTCTTCGACCGTGTGGAGACCACTGCCACGATCTGGCTGGGCGCGACCTTCACCTGCTGCCGCTGTCACGATCACAAATACGACCCCTTCACACTGCGCGATTATTTCGGCCTCTACGACATCTACAACCAGATGTCCGAGACCGGCCAGGGACGTGGTGGTCAGGCGCCGCCCGCACTCGACATGTCCACGCCCGCCGAGGAGCAAAGATTGAAGGAAGCGCGCGACCGTCACGCGAAGGTCGCCGAGGAGGTGGCGGCGTTTGAGCTGAAAAAGTTCCCGCGACCGGAAGGCAAATCACTCGCGGAATCGGACGCAAGCAAGCTGCCTGGCAACCTCCCAGCCACACTGGCGAAGGTGGAACCCAAGAACCGTCGCGTGGATGCCATTCTCGAGGCGATCGGGTATTTCAAGGCGGATGGCAACGATCCGGATTACGTGAAGGTCCTCAACCAGCTTCTCGCTGCTGTTCGCGCACGCGACAGCGCGCAGGACAACATCACCAGGGTGATGATCATGGACCAGATCGCGAAGCCGCGGGACACCTTCATCCTCAGCAAGGGCGCCTACGACAAACCCACGGAGGTGAAGGTGGCCGGCGCCATGCCCGTCGCGCTGGCTTCCAATACGGAGGTCTGGAATCCGGAATCCGGAACCGGTCGCGCCGGCCGCCTGGATCTCGCGCGCTGGCTCGTGTCGCCGGAAAACCCGTTGACCGCGCGCGTCACGGTGAACCGCCACTGGCAGATGCTCTTCGGCACCGGGCTCGTGAAGACCGTGGAAGATTTTGGTGTCCAGGGCGAGAAACCATCGCACCCGGAGTTGCTCGACTGGCTGGCAGTGGAGTTTGTTGAAAGCGGATGGGACGTGAAACACATGATCAAGTTGATGGTCATGAGCGGCACCTACCGGCAATCCTCGAAGGTCACACCTGCGCTCGTTGAACATGACCCCGAAAACCGGCTGCTCGCGCGCGGTCCGCGTCACCGGATGCCGTCATGGATGCTGCGCGACGTCGCCCTCGCCGCGAGCGGGTTGCTCGTGGACCAGGCTGGCGGCCCGTCGGTGAAGCCGTATCAGCCCGAGGGCATCTGGGAGGAGGCGACATTTGGGAAGAAAACCTATGTGCAGGATCACGGCGACGCCCTTTACCGCCGGAGCCTTTACGTCTTCTGGCGGCGCATCGTCGGCCCGACCATGTTCTTCGACAGTGCTGCACGCCAGGTCTGCGAGGTGAAGCAGAAGCGCACCAACACGCCGCTGCACGCGCTCGGCACGCTGAATGACATCACCTACGTTGAAGCCGCCCGCGCCCTGGCCGGGCGCGTGATGCTCGCTGCGCCCGCCAGCGATGCGCGCATCGAACAGGACTTCCGCCTCGTGCTCTCGCGCAAACCAACCGTCGCTGAAAAGAACATCCTCCTCGCGCGCCTCACCACCTTGCAGCAGCAGTTCGCCGCCGACACGGACGCCGCGCAAAAACTCCTCACCGTCGGTGAATCCAGGCGCAATGAGGCACTGGCGCCCGCCGAGCACGCCGCATGGACCGGCCTCTGCCAGCTCGTGTTGAATCTCGACGAGGCCCTGTCGAAGGAATGAATTCGTCATCATTGATCCTTCAGCCCGGGCGAAGTCCGCTTGTGGCGCATGAAGGAATTCCGTCTTCTCCAGTTCCATGGTGTCATCCATGGCGGGTGGCGGCATTGCGCACGGTGGTTGTTGCATCGGCACTGGCAGCATTGATCATCGTGACAGGCGCAAAGGCCGCTGATGACGAAGCCATTCGCACTGCGATTGCCCGCTCACTGCCGCTGCTGGAGCGCAGCGCGCTTGTCTCCATGGAGAAGCGCAAACAGTGCTTTACCTGCCACAACACGGCCTTGCCCGTGCTGGCCCTGACCGCGGCGCGCAGCCGTGGATTTGCCGTGAACGCGGAAAGCATGAATCAGCTTGTTCAGTTCAC
>CAYQCZ010000169.1:0-8558 GCA_964415955.1 uncultured Verrucomicrobiota bacterium
GCGAAACGGATGACATCGGCTGGGGAATCGTGGAGGATCCCGTTTCAGTGCATGATCTCCACGCCACCATTCTGCACCAGTTCGGGTTTGATCACGAAAAGCTGACCTACCGTTTTCAGGGCCTGGATTTCCGGCTGACCGGTTTCGAGGGGGCACGGATCTTGAATCGTATCATCGCCTGAGGGGGCTTCAGCAGCGCTTTCTCAAAGTTGATCAGGATTCCAAAGCAGCCACCCATGCCGGGCCGCTCTATTTTTAATCAATGTAAAACGCTTGCTTACAGACTGTTGCAATAATTCATCATGTTGTTTTGTGCTGGTCGGCAAAAAAAGTTTATCAATGATCAAACAGGCACGTGTCTTGCTCTTTGACATTTGTGTGAAGTTGTAAGACACTCACTGATAGAAACAGAAACACCAACAGAATCATCCCATTATGAAACACCTTACTGCAAAACTCTCAGCCGCTGTTGCTGGTGTGCTGTTCACTTTATTTGGAACCGCACAGGCTGATGCCATCACCGTTCCCATCTACGCCGGCCAGAACATACTGGTGGGGGAAGCCATTAGCTACACCGATGATTCCAGCCTTTACCTCTACGTCTGGATTGATCCCAGATGGAAGGTTGGAGAAATTCACTTCCAGCCAGTCAGCTCTGTGTCGGAATTTCCTACGGGCGAAAAGGGCAATCCAAAGATTGGCAATTTTCAATACTCGTCCTCCGACTTTTCGACGGTGGATTTGTTTGGCTATGATTACCTCTACATCCGCATTCCGAGAAGCTCCTTTCCGAATCCTACTTCCCCCACGGTTTGCGCTGCATTTCACGCCGTTGTGTCGCCAGCTCCTGGTTCTGGATTCTCAGGCAAATCTGAAACAGCATGGGCGGCAGGCACTCAATTTGTTTCAGGAGCCAATTGGGGCAGCTACTTTTGCATCACCGGCAGTAACCATGAAGATTGATCAAATTGATCGGGCTTGCAGGGGCGAACCGAAATGGTTCGCCCTTTTTTGCTGATTTGACGCACATGATCGTTCAGTTTAATTTCAATTGTTGTTTGTGACAAAATCCCTACATAGGACAATCTTCCGCTGGTTGTTCAGCCTGTCCTCCTTTGTTTGGCTGTGCTGCACAGCTCATGGGGCTTTCTTTTATAATTTCGACTGGGACCGTGCTGACTTTGTCTGGACCGCAGGAAACCTTTCGGCTTCCTTCGAAATTGACACGGAAAATCCTGGCAATGACATCACCATCACCATCTCTGGAGACACCAGTTACTTTCTTTCCGGTTACCCGGCGAAGGATACCGGCCTTGAAGGCGGCAAATCACCTGCGGAGAACAACCTCCACACCCGTCTGAACTGGGATCAACCCGGACGCTCCATTACCATCACCATTGATTTTCACTACGCCAAAGGCGTCGATATCGCCACTCTGACATTGTTTGATGTGGATGCCGGAAACCCAGAGTTGGTTACGAAGGGCAAAAACACCGGCGAACCCATTCCGAACACCCGTCAATGGGTGGACGTGATCACAAACATCCAGGGCAAAGCCGTGGGTGGATCGACCATTTACCCATCCAATGTGGTGGGTTCAGGCAGCAATGTTGTGTCAGGATCAGGAGCCACGTGGAATGTGGTGGGCACCGGGGATGCGCCCAATACTGGAACAGGGAGCGGCCAGGGCAATGTGACGATTTCCTTTGGCAGCAATGCATTGACGCAGGTTCAATACACCTGGCTCGCCGGCAATGACAGCGTGGCCGATCCTGCGGCGCAGCGCATCGGTATTTACGACTTCAGCTATGCCTCGCGCATCCCTGAATATCACCCCGGTCTGTTTGGAGCCTCATTCTGCAGCTTGTTGATCGCCATGCGGCATGGACGCCGCTGCATCAGCCGGTTCTTCATGAAGTTGCGGTCATGAAAGCCCGTGCCTTGTCGTGAAGGATGAATTTCGGCCTCCTCATTGGTCGCAGTTTCTGGGCATCAATTTCAGGAAGCTCGGAATTTATCTGCTGATTGCCACCGTTCTGCTTCTGGCTGGAGGGCTTGCCCATCAGCAATGGCGGAAGGGCCTGGAGCAAAGGTTGTTGAGGCAATCGTTCAAGGCGCTCCAGGAGGAGGATGTCCAGTCTGGCATCTTGTTTCTTCGTCAGGCTTTGCAAAGAAATCCCGGCAGTGTGCATGCCACGATGTTGATGGCGCAGCTTTCCGAGGCGGTGGGTTCACCGGCGACGGTTCTGTGGTATGAGCGGCTGGCGGAGCTGCAGCCACGAAAGATTGATGAGCGCCTGAAATGGGCGTCAGTTTCACTGCGCTTTGGAGACATGGAAACGGCGGCCCGGGCGCTGGATTCGGTCAAGGACAGTGCTGCATCGAATCCTGCCTACCATGATCTTCAAGGGATGCTCGCCATCGCGCAGCAGGATTATCCAAAGGCTGAAAAGTCCTTTGCGGCGGCGGCGCATTTAAATCCCGGCTCTGACGACTACAGGTTCAAACTGGCGGTTGTGCGCGTGGAGACGGCCTCCGGGGAGGATCTGAGGCAGAGCCGTGAGACGCTGTCCCGCCTGTCCACCAACATGGTTTACCGGGCCGATGCCCTGCGCGCGCTTTTTGCCGAGGCGGGCCGTCGCAAGGCCGTGGCTGAGGCCGTGTTTCATGCCACAGGTTTGATGCAGACCGGCAAGGCCACCATTTCGGACCGAATTAGCTTCCTCGCACTGCTTCGCAGCACGGGAGACAAGGCCTTTGCGGGGGCGCTTCAAGAAACCAAGCTTGCCGCCATGGGCACAAGAGCCGGCATTGGTGAGCTGAGCCGGTGGATGTGTGCGGCCGGACTTGCAAAGGAATGCCTGGACTGGCTGTCAACGGCTCCCAAGGACGCGCTGATTGTTCAGACGTCCATCGCCGTTTGCTTCGAGACACTTCGAGATTGGGCATCCTTGAAAAGCGCATTGATGCCTCAATCCTGGGATGAAATGGAGTTTTTGAGGCTGGCCTATCTGTCCCGCGCCGAGCGTGCACTGGGAAGCGAGTCCGCCTATGTCACCTACTGGAGGGAGGCTGATCAGGCTGCAAAATCATCCATGACCGCCAGATACATGCTTGGTCGCAAGGCCCTGGACTGGGGATGGCTGCCGGAGGCGGAGTCCGTCTTCCGGGGCATTGCCAACGCGCGCCAGAATGAGATCCGAGCGCTTGGAGCGCTTCACAAGATTTACGCCTTGCGCAAGGACGAGGCGCAATTGCTGCGCGTCACAACCCTGCTGCATCAAGCCAATCGGAACGACCTGGTTGCCGCCAACAATTTCGCACACCTTGGCATGCTTCTCCGCTCCCATGTGGACCGGGCCCATGCCATTGCCTCTGAGAATTACGAGCGGCATCCGGACAGCACCGTTTTCCGTTCCACGCAGGGTTTTGCCTTGTATCAGCAGAAGAAGTTCGACGAGGCGCACAAAGTCATGAGCCAGATACCGGAGGTGAAACTCCAGCATCCCGGACATGCAGGATATTACGGACTTGTGCTTGAGTCTGTCGGCCAGCGGGAGAAGGCCCGCACCTATCTGGACATTGCCCTCGGCTCGGATCTGCTGCTTCCCACCGAGCGTCAGATGATGAAGGCGGCGCGCGATCGCATACCATGAACGCAAGGGCGGCACAGCGTTGGAACGGACTCGCATGGATGGTGGCAGTCGTCTTCATGTGGTGCTGGTGCTGGAAGCATGCCTCGGTGGAATGGCGCATGAACGAAGATTACTCGTTCGGCTTCGCCGTGCCTTTTCTGGCCGGCGTCCTGGCGTGGCAGCGATGGGTGGATCGTGACTGTCCCGCGCTCGACGGGCAGATGGGGGGCGGGGCGCTCACATCAGGGACAACGTGGCTGATAACTGCGGCCATGATCGTGCTCGTTCCCACGGAACTGCTGCGTCTGCAGGATCCCACATGGCGGGTCAGTGGATGGCTGCTGGCAGCGATAGCCACAAGCCTGACTGCGGCATGGATGCTGTTGCTCGGGGGATGGAATGTGCTCCGCTGGTTTTTGGTCCCGCTGGGGTTTCTCTGGCTTGCGCTGCCTTGGCCGTCCGCCATCGAAACACCGGTCATCCTCAGCCTGCTGGGAATGGTGACCACCGTCAGTGTGGATCTGTTGAACTGGGCGGGGATTCCCGCCTTGCAGCAGGGCAACCTGGTCGTTCTCAAGCAGGGGGTCGTGGGGGTGGATCGTGCATGCAGCGGCGTCCAATCCCTGCAGGCTGGCCTGATGCTGGCTGTTTTTGCAGGCGAGTGGTTCCGGCTCCCGCGGCGCAGGCGGGTGATGCTTGTGGCGGCAGGATTCTGTCTGGCGATCATGGCAAACCTGTGGCGGGTCATTGCCCTGACAATGCTGGTCCATGCGGGAGGCGTTGACGGGATGGAACAGCAGCATGACAGAATCGGAATGTGGGCAACGGTGATCCTTTGCGGCCTGCTGCTGGGATTGGGATGGCTGATGAGACATCCTGCAAACACAAGGCCTGAGCCTCCTTTACGCGGGGCAGGCTGGTGGGCCGTGCGCGGTGTCAGCGGGTGGCTGCTGCTCGCATTGGTGTTGGGAATCCTCTTGGGGGCACAGGCGTGGATGCATCGCCTTTCCGCTGCCAATGACGAAATGTCGCATCAGTTATGGCAGCTTTCAGACAGCGGGCTCCCGGAGGGGTGGAGTGCCGTGGAGGGGGAATTCAGCGGGCCTGAAATCAGCCAGTTGCGCTTCACAAAAGGGAAAATCATCAACCTGACCACCAGCGAAGGGACGCGTTTTCAGGTGGTTCATCTGTTCTGGACACCGGAACTGACGGTGCCAGAAGGGGTTTACAGCCATCGACCGGAGATTTGCATGCCGAGCGCTGGGTGGATGAAGGAAGGTGAGCCGCAGCCATTGATGTTGAGGCACGTGGAAGGCGGCATTTCGGGCGGCATTCATTATTTTCAAAAGCAGTTTGCCCGGCGGACGGTGTTTCATGCCGTATGGTATGGAGGCAGGTCGCGGCCAGTCCAGGGACAGCTCGAAGCCGGAGAGGACCGGCTTGGACGGCTGGCGCTGCTCTGGAAATCACCGGGAAGGCGGTCCCATGAGGTGGTCACGGTTTTCATGGATGGAGCGGACGATCTGGGAGTTTTGAAGGGGCGGCTCGAGCAGGCACTGGGAGTCGTGCTGCGCAGCAGCTCCCCGGAAAAAGCCACACACGGCTCCGTGCCCTGAAAATTCTACGTGCCTGAATTCCTGAGTTGTGTGACAACTCTGCCGCCATGTTCTCACTGCAACAATTCTTCGGACACGGAGACAAATTTTTCGACCTCCTGGAGGAGGGGGCACAGGAGGCCCGGTCCAGCATCCAAACGCTTTCGGACTTCCTCAAGAACCAGTCCACAAGCCCGGTGTTGGAGGAGTTCGTGCTGACCCGGCGGAAGGAGAAGCGCATCTCCGAGCGGATCAGCGAGGAGCTGGTCAAAACCTTCGTCACCGGTCTGGAGCGCGAAGAAATAGAGGCCCTGTCTCATGCGCTCTACAAAATTCCAAAGACGGTGGAGAAGTTCGCCGAGCGTTACAGCCTCGCTTCGGGGGAGTTGAAGGACGTGAACTTCTCGACCCAGCTGGCGCTGATCGAAAAGGCTGCGGAAACGCTGGTCCAGATGGTGAAGCAGTTGCGCAAGATCCCCCCCCTGGAAAAAATCAAGGAACTGAACGACCGGCTTCAATACCTTGAGGGCGAGGCGGACAAGATCATGCTCGGCCTGCTCAAGGACGTTTATTCAGGCAAATTTCCTCCGGCCAAATCCATCATCGTGAAGGACCTGTATGAACTGCTGGAGCGCGTGATCGACAGGTGTCGTGACGCAGGCAACGTGGTGGTGCACATCGTCTTGAAAAACTCCTGACGGCCGCCCCGCATGACCCTCATTTTCTGCGTCATCCTGGTCGCGTTGATGTTTGAATACATCAATGGATTCCACGACACGGCCAATTCCATCGCCACCGTGGTGGCCACCAAGGTGCTGACACCGCGGCAGGCAGTGGCGCTTGCGGCGATCTTCAATCTGCTCGGGGCCCTTGCCGGCACCGCGGTGGCAAGCACGATTGGCAAGGGGCTTGTGGACATCAATTACGTCACGTCCGTGACCATTCTTGCAGGCCTGACGGCCGGCATCATCTGGAACCTCATCACATGGTATTTCGGCATGCCCTCCAGCAGCAGCCACGCGCTCATCGGTGGCATTGTGGGATCTACGCTCGCCGCCGCTCACGGAGATTGGGGTGTCATCAAGTTTACGGAGAAAGGCGGACTCCTCCAGAAGGTCGTGATTCCCATGTTCACCTCACCGCTGGCGGGCATGATCATCGGCCTGCTGGCCATGGGGTTGCTCTACATGCTGCTGCGCAACTGGCGCCCGCACACGGTCAACACCGTCTTCGGCAAACTTCAACTGCTCAGCTCCATCTCCATGAGCTACAGCCATGGAATGAATGACGCCCAGAAAACCATGGGCATCATTGCGCTCGCCCTGCTGGCGGCCACCAAGGCGGGCACCTTCGATTCGCTGCCCGACTACCTGTCGTTTCTTCGGGTGCCTGAGAGCGGACCGGGCAAGCCGCTGCAAGTGGCGACATGGATCAAGATCGTCTGCGCCATCACCATGGCGGCGGGCACATGGGCCGGCGGGTGGCGCATCATCCGCACGCTCGGTCATAAAATGGTGCGACTTCAGCCCGTCCATGGTTTTGCCGCTGAGACAACGGCCGCATCCGTCATCGCCTTTGCCAGTTCCCTGGGCATCCCCCTGTCCACCACGCATGTCATTTCCTCCTCCATCATGGGAGTGGGCGCGGCCAAGCGGGTCAACTCGGTGAAATGGTCCATCGTCGAGCGCATGGTGTGGGCGTGGGTCATGACCATTCCAATTACGGCAACACTGGCGTATGGATTTGTCAGGATTGCCCAGTTTACTGGGATCATCAATTAGCAGGGGCCCGGTCTTGGGAATGTAACATTTCCGAATGTTCCATGGATTGACTTGAGCTGTGCGATCCTGGAGTTTTTCCGCCGTGAAACGCTACTGCGCTGAAGCTTTTGGAACATTCTCCCTGGTCTTTGCGGGCACTGGCGCAATTGTGATCCAGCAACAGACGTCTGCGGTGTCTCATGTCGGCGTGGCGCTTACGTTTGGATTGATCGTGCTGGCCATGATCTACGCGCTGGGTGATGTGTCGGGCGCACATCTGAATCCTGCCGTGACGTTGGGTTTCTATGCGTCTGGAAGGCTGAAGGGGGCGGAGGTGCTGCCTTATGCCGCCAGTCAGGTTGGTGGCGCTTTCCTTGCCAGCGGCCTCCTTCGCGTCCTGTTTCCGGCCTGCCAGACACTGGGGGCCACCACGCCGTCGGGCAGCGCGAGCCAGTCCTTCATTCTTGAGGTTGTGCTTGCCTTCATTCTGATGTTCGTGATCTTGAGCGTGTCCACCGGAGCCAGGGAAAAGGGCATTACCGCAGGCATCGCCGTGGGATCAGTCATTGCTTTGGAGGCACTGTTTGCGGGTCCGATCAGCGGTGCCTCCATGAATCCGGCACGGTCCATCGCTCCGGCAGTTGTGTCCGGTCACATGGGCGATCTTTGGATATACCTGCTCGCTCCGCCCCTGGGGGCGCTGCTGGCCGTGCCGGCATGTGTTTGTGTCCAGTCGGATGGATGTTGTTCAGCCCGCACCCCCAATAAACTGCCCTCAAACTGAGCGCCTGAAATGAGCCAGACCACAAAGCCCATCGTCCTGATTCTTTGCACCGGAAACTCCTGTCGCAGCCACATGGCCGAAGGCATCCTTCGCACCGAGGTGGGCGACATCCTGGACGTGCGCAGCGCGGGATCCAAACCCGCCGGATTTGTCCATCCTCTGGCCATCCAGGTGATGAAGGAAATCGGCGTGGACATATCAAGCCACACATCAAAGCATCTCGATGAATTCCTTCATCAGGAAGTGGAGACAGTCATCACGGTCTGCGGCAATGCCGACCAGGCCTGTCCCATGTTCCCGGGCCAGATGAACCGGCATCACTGGGGGTTCGACGACCCCGCCCATGCCAAGGGGGCTCAAGACGAGGTTTTGACATGCTTCCGGCGGGTGCGGGATGAAATCCGCCGGGTCTTCACAGCATACGCCGCGGGGCGCAGGGATGCCTTCAAGCCGGCCGGCCATGCCTGAGAACCTGTCTGAATCAACGCGGAATTGGCCATGCCGCCAGACATTGCGCCGCATGGCCGGGGCCTGCTAACGTCGCTTCATGGCGCAGGAAACACTTCATGTTCTGGCGGTGTCGGGCAGTTTGCATGCCACATCAAGCACGCTCGTGGCCTTGCAACATGTCGCTGAGGGCATGCGTGCGGCCGGTTGTGAGGTGGATCTGCTGGATTTGCTCGCAGCGCCGCTGCCGCTTTTCAATCCCGACACTTCGTTCCAATCCTCCGTGTATGCGGGCGTGAAGGCCCGGGTGGAGAGAGCCGACGTGCTTGTGCTGGGC
>CAYQCZ010000170.1:0-783 GCA_964415955.1 uncultured Verrucomicrobiota bacterium
AGTGAAGCTGTTGAGCCTGGATGAACTTGAGAAGAAGATCCTGGCAAAAAAGTCCGAGGTGGCTGCGAAAAAGGAGGAAATGGCAAAGGTGATCGAGGAGCGAACACGGCTTCAGGCTGTGCTCGACAAGACACCCGCACCGCCGGGACCGCCTCCCATCGACATTCACGTGCCCGTGCCGCGATCGCTGCCTAGCAATCCGGAGTTTGTTCGCATCCTGGTGCTGAAGGACCGTCTTTATGTCCTGCCGGATGTCACCAAGCTGCGCCAGTATATCGACGCTCAGGTGACGGCCCAGAAATCGCGCCTGCTTCGATTGAAAAAGCCTGAGGTGTATGACCAGACCCAGCTCATGAACCTCCTGGGCAAACTGCCGCTGCAATACTCCGGCCTTCAGGTTGGATTCCGCCTTGCCCGCGCCAATGACGACCGTGTGACCATGGACATCAAACCGTTGCCGGATGGAGGTGATGCGGTCGATCAGTTGAAGGCCTTTACCTCAGCCTTTCGTGCGGCCGTGGACAGCATGCGTGGGCAGCAGAACAAGGTGCTTTGGTTTCATGTCCATCCCGATTCCATCGCCGCCTACCACGAGGCGCGTGATGAATGCACACGTTTGGGCATCAGCGCGGGCTGGGAGTTCTTTGGTGGATCGCAGTGGTCTGAGCGTCTGCCTTACGCACTGAAGGAGCCACCCCCGCCCCCGCCCCCGGGGGCAGAACCGCCCCCGCCCCCGCCCGCGCCCGCCGGGGCGCCGGTCGACATCCCACCCCCCCGGCAAAC
>CAYQCZ010000170.1:793-8532 GCA_964415955.1 uncultured Verrucomicrobiota bacterium
CAAGGTCCGGCGGATGTTACCCTCCAAGCACCACCGCCACACGCCTTCCTGAAGCTGCCATAAAACAGAACCGGATCATGCAACGCATCAGACAATGTCTCGCCGCAGCCCTGCTGGGGTTCCTGGCCTGTCCGTCAGCCTTTGCCGCCCGGCCGAACCTGATACTCATCCTGGCCGATGACCTCGGTTGGGCGGATGTCGGTTGCTACGGCAACACCTACAACGAGACACCGAACATCGACCGTCTGGCAAAGGAAGGATTGAGATTCACCCAGTTTTACGCCGGGCCGGTGTGTTCACCGACACGGTGCAATTTGCAGAGCGGCCAGGACCAGGCGCGATTTGGCATCACCCAGCATATTCCCGGTCACAAACGTCCGTGGGCCAAACTCAGTGATCCTGCCGTGCCGTTGCAGATGCCGCTGGAGGTGGAGACGTTTGCGGAACGGCTGGTCAAGGCGGGCTATGCCACCGGTTATTTCGGGAAGTGGCATCTCGGAGGCGCCGGGTTCGGTCCCGGTGATCAAGGCTGGCAGGTTGCGGAGGAAATCAAGGGCAACACACAGCCGCCTCTGGAAAAGGGCGGTCCGCAACAACGCACCACGGAAGTCCTGGCACGCAAGGCGGTGGATTTCATCCACGCGCACAAGGACAAGCCGTTCCTGCTTCAAATCTCACACGCTGCGGTTCACATCCCGCTGTCCACAACGCCGGAACTGCGCGCCAAGTATGCCTCCAAGGCCTCCATGCCCGGGTATCCCAGCAACGTCGAGTATGCCGGCCTCTTGGAGGAGCTGGATCAAAGCGTGGGCAGGGTGTTGGAGGCTGTTGAACAGGTTGGCATCGCCCGCAACACGCTCATCCTTTTCCTATCCGACAACGGCGGACTGGAACATGAGCAGAGCGGACGGGTGGTGACTTCAAACAAGCCGTTGCGCGGCGAGAAGGGGACTCTCTACGAGGGTGGCATCCGCATTCCTGCCATTGCCCGATGGCCTGGCACGGTGCCTACCGGCACACGAAGCGATGCCCCGCTCATCACGATGGATGTCTATCCGACCTTCGTTGAACTGGCCTCCGCCCAGATGCCAGCGCGTCAGCCCTGCGACGGGGTGAGTTTCGCAGGACTGCTTCGCGATCCATCATCGAGAATTGACCGGGACACGCTCCACTGGCATCTGCCGCACTACCATCACAGCACGCCCGCCAGCGCCATGCGCAAGGGTGATTGGAAGCTGATCGAGTTTTTTGAGGACAACACCCTGGAGCTTTACAATCTGAAGGACGATCCGTCCGAGCAACGCAACCTGGCCGTCCAGGAGCGCGCGCGTGCCAAAGCCATGCAATCGACGCTTGTCTCATGGCGCAGGGAAGTGGCCGCCCGCATGCCTGTGCCCAATCCAGCCTACGATCCCGCCCGGGCGAGCGAGCTTGGCAAGGGTGGCGAAGGAAAGCGGAAGAAATGAGGTGTCGCTGGTTCCCATGGCTTGCGGTTCTGGCGATGCTGTCTGGCATCGCCCTGCAGGCTGCGCCGGTGAACGTCGTTTACATCATTCCCGACGATCAGACCTTCCGTGATTTCGGTTTCATGGGGAGCAAGGATGCCCTCACGCCCCACATCGACAAGCTGGCATCGCGTTCGGCACGGTTTGTGAATGGCTACGTTCCATCGAGCCTGTGCAGTCCGTCGCTTGCCGTCATGCTGACCGGGCTTTATCCGCATCAAAGCGGGTTGCACTACAACCATCCGCCGCCGGGCAACAGCGCGTTCAACCGCATGAAGTCCCGGGTGGAATACGAGGCCGCACGCAGTCCGTCGTTCGAGATCATTCGCGGGCTTCCCACCCTGCCACGCGTGCTTGGCAGGCGTGGATACGCGTCTTTTCAGACCGGCAAGTTCTGGGAAGGTCATTTTTCCAATGCCGGTTTTACCGAGGGCATGACGGTGTTCAAGCCCCGCCCCGGCCAGGACTATGGTGGCAACCGCACGCTGGCCTCGGGCGAACTGGCAGCTCATGGGAACGGCGATCACGGTCTGCAAATCGGACGCGAGACCATGCAGCCCATCGCGGATTTTCTGGATCGGGTCGGCGGACAGAAACCGTTCTTCCTCTGGTATGCGCCGTTCCTGCCGCATCAACCGCATGATTCACCGGAGCGTTATCACGAACTCCATCGAAAGCGTGGCGCTGCGGGGCACCGCATTCCCTACCTGGCCTCCATCAGCCAGTTTGATGACACCGTGGGTGTGTTGATGGGGATGCTGGAGCAGCGCGGCCTGCTGAAAAACACACTGGTGGTGCTGTGCTCGGACAATGGCTGGACGCCCGGCACGAAGCCGATGAAACGCAGTCCGCAGGAGTTCGAGCATACGCATGAAAGCAAGTATTCCCCATTCGAGGATGGTTTGCGCACGCCCGTGCTCCTGAGCCTGCCCGGCGTGGTGAAACCGGCCACCCATGAAACGCCTGTCAGCAGCGTGGATCTTCTCCCCACAGTGCTGGAGGCTGCCGGACTTTCAAACGCGATTACCGGTCTGCCCGGCAGGAGCCTCTGGCCTGCGGCCACGGGTGAGCGCGCCCTCGAACACCAGCCGGTCTTTGGTGAGATATACCCCGGCGATGCTTCTGCGTTACGCCAACCCGCTGGTGACGTCGCCTATCGTTGGATGCGCGAGGGAGATTTCAAGTTGATCGTGCCGCACGCGCATCGTGGCAAGGCACCCTGGGGTGGTTATGTGGATGGCCCGGCATTGTTCAACCTGAAGGACGACCCTGGAGAGCGGCACAATCTGGCAGAGATGCACCCCGATCGTTTGCGCGCCATGGAACGCAAACTCGATGCTTGGTGGAAGCCGGATGAAACGCCATGATGCCATCATCATGCGCGAAACTTTCAAACCCATGCCCGGATGCCTGGTAACCGTGGTGGCTCTGCTGCTGGCGTGTGTCCACGTCTCCTCAGCCGCACGGCCCAATTTCCTCCTCATTTTCACGGACGATCATGGTTATGGGGACGTGTCGGCCTATCATGCGTCGGACGTTCGGACACCAAACATCGACCGCATTGGCGCGGAGGGCATGTTGTTCACCGCCATGCGCGCCAACTGCACGGTGTGCTCGCCATCGCGCGCCGCCCTGCTTACCGGGCGTTATCCGGATCGTGTCGGCGTGCCGGGCGTGATCCGCACGCAGCCGGAGAATTCCTGGGGTTACTTCAAGCCCGGCGTGCCCACCATGGCGGACGAATTGAAGAAGACCGGTTATCACACCGCCATCATCGGCAAATGGCACCTGGGTCTCGAATCACCCAACCTGCCGAACGAGCGCGGGTTTGATTTCTTCCACGGCTTTCTTGGCGACATGATGGACAGCTTCACCACGCACCTGCGCCATGGAAACAACTACATGCGACGCAACCGCGAGGTCATCAACCCGAAGGGGCACGCCACGGAAATCTTCAGTGACTGGGCGTGCAGTTATCTGCGCGACCGGTCCAAGGCGAAGCAGCCGTTCTTCCTCTATCTTGCCTACAATGCGCCGCACTTTCCCATCGAGCCGCCCGACGACTGGCTGGCGAAGGTGAAGGCCCGTGCGCCGCAGTTGGACGAGAAACGCGCCAAAAACGTCGCGTTCGTTGAACATCTCGATTTCAACATCGGCCTCGTGTTGTCCGTGTTGAAGGAAACCGGCCTCGATCAAAACACTGTGGTCGTGTTCAGCGCGGACAACGGTGGATCACTCCCGCATGCGCAGAACAATGATCCCTGGCGTGGCGGCAAGCAGGACCATTACGACGGCGGATTGCGGGTGCCGTTCATGGTGCGCTGGCCCGCCCAGATCAAGCCTGGCTCGCGCAGCGACTACGCGGGATTGAACTTCGACCTCTTTCCGACCTTTGTGGAACTGGCCGGCGGCAGGCCATCTTCTGAACTGGATGCCGTCAGCCTGGCGCCGATCCTGCGGGGGGAGGCCATGCCTGCGAGCCGTGACCTGTATTTTGTGCGGCGCGAGGGCGGGGCGGTCTATGGCGGGAAAAGCTATGAAGCCATCATCCGTGGCGACTGGAAGCTCATGCAGAACGATCCGTTCAGCCCGCTGGAGCTTTACAACCTCAAGGACGATCCCGGGGAGAAGAACAACCTGGCTTCATCCCGCCGCAAGGAGTTCAACGAGCTTTCCGCAGCACTGCGTCAGCACATCCAGCGCGGCGGCTCCGTTGCCTGGCAGAAGCCGTGAAAGGTCCGGCATTCAATCCGCCGAGGGTTGAGGCATCAAATGCGCTGTTCCTCGATGTCATACACGTCGAACCACACATATACCGGCCTGTTTCTGCGGATGAACTTCGGTATGTAGCCTTCAAGGAATTCCTGCAGTTCAACCGGCATGTCACAGATGCGCATGTTCCGCATTTTGTTGTTCCAGAGGATTACATCCCGCGAGTTCTTGATCTTGGAATGTTCTGTGATCCATGACGCCACCTGGTCATCCGTGGCACCGGTGGCGACAAATGCCTTGAACGCGTCTGACGAGAGGCCCGCAAAATCCAGAAAGGTCCGATCCAGGGGGCAGTCGAAGTGGTATTCACCTGCCGTCCCGGCAAGCACGGCGCGGCACTTGTCCAGCGTGCGTGCAGCGACCACATAGCCGGCGAGGGTCTCCCTCGGGCTGCGAGGAAAGGATTTGGCGAGGTCCGGTGCGAGGAGCAGTAGTCTTTCGTGGGAGGTCATTTGAATGGCAGTGGTTACTCCGAGCCGGCGACATCATCGCGGTCGCCCTCACCGCGGCGCAGCTGGAAGGGGACGCTCTTGACGATTTCGAGGATCAGCACGGAAAACTTTTCGCCGTTGCGGTCCACACCTTTGGCGATCTCGTCCAGGGCGCACTTGTCATAGAATTCCAATCCGCGCCCCAGGGCGTAGGTGAGCATTTTCTCGGACAATGAATGCACAAACTCACGGCGCTTGCTGGTGACAAGTATCTTGTTGAGCTCGATGGGGCCGGAGAAGTTTTCACCCGTCACCAGCCTGCCCGAGGGGTCCACGGGATTGCCGTTTTCCTTGTCACGCCAGCCGCCCACGGCGTCGAAGTTTTCCAGGCCGAATCCGAGCGGGTCCATGCGGGCATGGCAGGAGGCGCAGGCCGGGTTTTCGCGGTGCTGTTCCATCTGCTGGCGCAGGCTGCCGGTCAGCACCTTGTTTTCCTCGAGCGGGGGCACGTCGGGCGGGGCGGGGGGCGGTGGTGTGGCGAGCAGGTTCTCGAGCACGAACAGGCCGCGTTTGACCGGCGAGGTGCGCGTGGGGTTGGAGGTGAGCGTCAGGATGCTGGCATGGGTGAGGACGCCGCGGCGGGGTGTGTTCGCCAGTGACACGCGCTGGAAGCGGTCCCCCTCGATGCCCGTGATGTTGTAGTGCTTGGCAAGCCGCTCGTTGATGAACGTGTAATCAGCACCGAGAAAATCAAAGATGCTGCGGTCCTCACGCATGATGTGCTCGAAAAGCATCTCGGTTTCCTTGCGCATGAGCGACTTGAGCGTGTCGTCGTATTCGGGAAAAAGCTTCGGGTCGGGGCTGATGATGTCGAGGTTGCGCAGCATCAGCCACTGACCGGCGAAATTCTCGACCAGCGCCTTTGCCTTGTGATCACGCAGCATGCGCTGGACCTGCTGGGCAAGGTTGCGTCTGAGCTGGCCGCGCGCTGCGAAGTCGAACAACTGCTCGTCCGGCATGGAACTCCAGAGGAAGTAGGACAGGCGGGCGGCGAGCGCGTATTCGTTGATGGGATGGATGCGCCTGGGGTTGTCCGGCTCGGGCTGGATTTCGCCACGGAAGAGGAAGTGCGGGGACACCAGCACGGCCTGGAGCGTGAGCTGGATGGCGCGCTCGAAAGGCTCCTTGTTGGCGTCGGCGACCTTGAAAATCTGGAGGAGACGGTCCACTTCGTCGGGTGCGACCGGACGGCGATAGGCCCGGCGGGTGAATTCGGAGACGATCTTGTGTGCGGCCTCCAGTTTGTTGCCGCCCTGCGGGGTGGCCACGAAGATGCGACGGTGGGTCTCGGGAAGATCCGGCGGTGCATCCATGGGCCCTTCAATCTCGATGGACTGGATGTAGAGGTTGCGGTCGATGGGGTTGCGCTTGCCCGGCGCCGGCTTCTGGTAGAAGTCATTGAGGAAGGCTGCGGCGACGCGGTGTTTGCCGGCGTTGACGCGTGTCCGCACCTCGAACGTGGCCGGATTGGCCTCCTCATTGGAGACGTCGAATTGTTTAAGGTCGATCCCGCCCAGGCGGACGGACATTTTTGCATGCTCCGGCCCGCCGCGCTGCTGGAAGGCGCGCACGCGGAAGATGTATTCGCCGTCCTTGGGGAAAGTGTGTTCCTTGGAAATCTCGCCGTTGGAGACCAGGACGCGCGCGGTATCACCAAACTTGGTGCCGCCATCCAGGCGCTGCCAGTGATAATGGTCCTTGGGCCGGTTCGGATTGCCGACCACAATGGCCTGGTTCATGATCTTCTCGGAGGCGGCCATGTATTTCTCCAGCATGATGGGCGGGAGCGAAAGGACGTCTCCAATGTTGTCGAAGCCATAGCCGGAGTCATCCGCAGGAAAATCGGCCGCAGGCTGGAAATCCACGCCCACGAGGTCCCGGATGGTGTTGTTGTATTCCACACGGTTGAGCCGCCGGATGGTGACGCGGCCCGGGTCGGGGTTGGAGCAGTCCGTCTTGAACACTTCCTCCTCGATCCACTTCACCAGCAGGTCGCGTTGCTGGTCGCTGGGTTGTGGTTTTCGGTCCGGCGGCATGACCCGTTGTGTCACGTTTTCGATCACGTGCTTCCACATCTGCCGGTCAGCCAGCATGGCCTTGGGATCGGCGTGCTTGTCGAGGGCCAGCCCCCCCTTGCTGGCCCCGTCTCCATGGCAGTCCCAGCAGTATTCCTCATGGATGGGATTGATCTGCTTCTCTAATGAAATGGCACTTGCGCCGGAAGAGGATGCTCCACCGGCAACAACGGCAAGTGCTGACATGACGACGACGTGAACGCGCATAATCGACTCTCCAGCAATCTAGCGGTGTGACAGAGCCACTGCAAACATTAGCATCAGCCCTCCGGAAATGGCGGATGCTGCATGCAGGACGTCTTGTGCGGGCCGCCCCTGTTCATCCGGCGGGGCCTTTGCGCCATGCGGGCGGGCTTTCAAACCTGAAGATGTTTTGCGCGGGACATGCCCAGCCGGTAGGGCAGCCAGCCGATGATGAATGAAAGTGCCAGAAACACCGACGTGCCCGCAATGACGTTCCCCGCAACCGGACGGCGCAGGATCCCCCAGGGCGACGCCAATGCCAGCAGGACCACGCTGGACACGATGTAGAGGAAGCTGATCACAAGACACAGCGTGCCTCCAAAGCCGCTGACGATCTTGCTGGGGTTGTCCTCCTTGAAATTGGGATAGAGGACGCCCACCCCCACCGCCAGCCCGTTCAATGCCAGCGTCATCACGAAGATTGCCGTGGTGAAATAGAGCGTGCGTTGCCATTCGAAGTTCAGGAGATGGCAGGAAAGCCAGATGAGTCCCACCGTGACCGTGAGTGACATGCAGGTCGAAAGCCAGAACTTGGCCCGCACCACCTGCGGCAGCCCCAGCGGAGACATGCCGATGATCCAGAGGCGCTTGCCTTCCAGAGAAAACTGCGGGAACACGAAGCGTGTGGTGAGCGTGGCAAGGTTCAGCGAGCA
>CAYQCZ010000171.1:0-3077 GCA_964415955.1 uncultured Verrucomicrobiota bacterium
GTCGGCCAAGTGGGTTTGATCCGAGCCGAGATCTAAATTCCAAGCCGCGCCGGTGCCGGGATCGACCGCGAGGGGTGCGGCCCATTGAATCGCCCAGCCGTTCCCTTGCGGCACGGGGCCGCGGTTGACCCAGGCCGTGTGGACGCCCCCACCGGACTCCGTCTTCAACACGTCCGGCAAGCCATCCGCATTGAGATCAATCAAGTCAACGAGTTGGTTGTCCATCACGGCGGTTGGCTCGTCGAGCGACCCCCAGATGTGGCCGAGGGCCGACACTTGGTCGGGCGGATTGGAAACCGCGTAGTCGAAGGTGGCGGGCGGAAGGGCGGTGACACCATCGGCCCCGATCAAGGTCACCTTTGCCAGCAACGACCAGTGGGATGCGGCCCCGGCGTAGGCAAGGTACTCGAGGTCATAGCGGCGGTTCAGGTAGTCCGTCGTGCTGTCGCCGTCGAAGTCGCCGGCAAGATGACCGGGCAGCGCCGGCCCTTGCGTGCCGACCAGGATCGATTTGAGACGCTTGCCGGTCCGCACCAGAAAGCCCGCACGGCCATCCTCGAACCAGTCCGCGCGATCCTCGTATTCAAACGCGGCGAAGTGGAAGTTAACCCACGGCGGTGCGCCCGGTCCGTATCGAACGAGCGCCAGGTACTTCTGATTCAGGTTCTCGGCGCTGGGGAAGGATCGGTAAACATACTCGATCACATTGCCACGCGTGTCGGTCTCCCGTTCGAGCAGCCAGCTGAAGATGTGGCCCGCGGCGGTGTCCTCAATCCGGCCATGCATGGTCAGCCCGAACTCGAGCTTCGTGCCGTCCGGCAACTGCGCCTGCCAGTGGCCTGTGAAGGTGTTGAGGGTGGCGGGTTGAGAGTTGAGGGGAACGAAGCGGTAACGGATGAACGCACTTTCATTTTCGCAGAACCAAAACCCGTCGGAGAGCGGCACCAGTTCCTCGCGCGCGTCATTGAGGAAGGTGTCCGGCCGATCGACGCCGAGAAACTCGCCGTACGTAGGAATGCCCTTATCGGTGCGGCGCTGAATGTGCGGCAGTGAGAAACTCCAACCGTAACCGAGCGGTCCATTCGCGCCGCCGCCGTCGTAGCTGAGTCCGAGGCTGGGTTGATGCCCGGCCACGCCCGGAGGGAGTTTGATGCGGAGTCCGTACTTGGCGGTGCCGGTGTTCAGCGTCGGTTGGAAGGATTCACCCAGGCCCTCGATTGAGCCGGGGCCTTTGGGCAATGAGATGGTGTTTGGCCCCACCCCGCTCTTGTCGGCGGCACTGACTGAAGCGAGAACCAGCAGCAAGCTGAGCAACGCACTGGCCGGCCAGGTCAGCCATCGCGATGACGGCAACTCGCTTCCAGCACCTTGCGGGTTCGTATTCACGGGTTGGGTTTCGAGGATTTGGGTGATGGAGAAGATCCCGGTGCGGAGGAAGCTTCGTCCGTGTTAGGGTCAGGGTGGCTGATCGAGATGTCGGTGAAATTGAGCGAAACTTGTTCAATGTCTTGAGCGCCACCCCAGTTACCGCTGGATTGGTAACCCGATACGAATACATCAGAGAGCGTCACTTTCATGACGACCGCCGACTGGGGACCTTTGGTTCGCACGATGATGGTTGCCGATTCATAGCGCTTTCCATAGACGGCAGCGCCCCACAATTCATGACTGAGGCGGTCTATTTTTCTTACCAAGTGCACATCACTTGCCGCTGGAGACCTCCCTTGACCAACTGCGGAACCGCCACCATAACGGCGAGCGGATCCATATGTGTCCGTCATGAAGCTTTCGATCACGACCTGATGCGTTTTGCCGCCACCCGACTCTTTCAGGGTGAGGATCGCCTCGGTTTTCAGCATCGGCATCGGGCCAATCGGACGGTCATACATCGCTCCCTTGAGTGGAGGTTGAGAAGTTCCTTCGCGGACTGGTTTGCCTTGCGCCTCGTCGAGTCCGGTGGAATCGGTGTGGTTCAGAGGCTGGTTAAGGACGTAGGCCAAAGGATTCAACTTTTGCGGCCGACGAAGGAATGCGTCGAGCTCAGCCGATGAAAGCGAGTCGGGGTGCGTGAACTTGGGGTCTGCGGAAATGAACCGTGCCAGGGAGCCGGCCAGATACCGTGCTTCGAAATAGTGCAGGCCGCTTTCCCGGTCGCGTTCCTTCTGCGTGAAGCCGTAGTTTGCCTCAAGCGCCTGCGGTCGGTATTCGTATCGAGTCGCCCCAAACGGATGATAGGCGGTCTCCTCGAGCAAGGCTCCAGTGGCGTCCGTGACGACGCTGGAGGAGCCCAGATGATCCTGGTGGTAGTAGGCGATCCGTCGGGCCGGGTCGGGAACGGGGGCGGCGATGGGTTCCGGGGCGTGAACGTAAATCGCCTCGCCGGGCACCAGCTTGGGTGGAAGCTCCTTTACGGACGCCAGGTCTCCGGCCAGCCCAGCCCGCCAGCTTTGGGAAGTTGCCTCAAACTTCCAAACGGTGACACCTGATGGAAGCGTCAGAGACATCGCCTCCAGTCCCGTGCCACCCACGAACGTTTTCCCGGCCGGCCACGTGGTTGGAACGGGCGGCAAGTAGGTGCCGGTCATGCTTATGACGGCCGGTGCGTTGGCCTTGAGCCAGAGCACAGTCCCTGCGGCGAGGCTGTCCTGCACGCCGACCGACTCATACTGGCCACTGATTGGATTCCAACGATAGGCTTGGTCAATCTCCGCTCGCACCGGAAGTGTAGCGTTGCCCACCGCCATCGAACAATGATTCCAACCGGGCTGAAGCCGGAATCTTTGGATGCGGGAGTTGTTCGAGAGCGAGCCGGTGAGGCGCGCCACCCGGGTGTCGCCGCTAAAAACATATTTCACCGGCTGATCGTGATCGCGCACCTCAAAGTGCCGCCCGATGTAAACGGTGGTGGTCGCCCGCTCGCTCGCCACCGCACTCACGAGCCCCAAGACCAGCAACAGGAAACCTGTTGCTACGGCGAAGCCGGCTTGTTTTCGATAGGTCATCTGAATACACGCTCAATCAATGAACGACCATCCACAAGTCGCGAGCAACCCCCCGCTCAATTCCCCGAGTAGGCG
>CAYQCZ010000171.1:3106-7179 GCA_964415955.1 uncultured Verrucomicrobiota bacterium
ATCTTGATGTCTGAGACGCCGTTGCCGTCGCGTGTGCCGTCGGTGCGGAGCGCGCCGTGGATGAAACGTTGGATGCCTTCGTTGCGATCGGTGTGGAGCGTGCCGGCCGGGATGATGAGGAGCCAGCGGGTGTTCCAGACCGAGCGTCCGATGAGCCGACTGTCGCTGATGGTCTCAGCGGGATTGAAGTTGCCGCTGTCATGGTAGGCACGGAACTGACCGAAGCGGCGGATGGCCGCAAAGTCTTCCGAGAGAGAGTCGTGGATGGGAGTCCAGCCGGGATTGGTAAGCGCGCTGGAGGTCAGCGGGAACGGCACCGGAAGCGCTTGATCCAGGATGCGCCATTCGCGGATGTAGGGGGCGCCCTGGCTTGGGGCACGCATGAGATCGAGCCCGACAGGAACGAGATAGATGCGCGGGGTGTTGATCATGCCGCCGCCGAGGTTGTTGTAGTTGGCGAACCACACGCCGACGGAGCGCACCTTCGTGGCGAACTTGGTCGAGTCGTAATCGTTGTCACCGCCGCCGGCCGGCCAGCCGAAGAAATTGAGTCCGAAGTTGATGGTTGTAGAGAAAGGAATGACGATGGCCGGTTCGGTCGCTTGTGTCGGACTGAACGGGATGCAATGCCGTTGGAATTCGGGAAGCGTGAGGAGATTCGGCACGACGTGTTGTTCGAGTGTCTCGCGCCAGCGTCGGCTCCCAGACGGGCCGGTCAGGACACGGAACAGTTCATTGCGTAACGAAAATCGACCGGTTTCGGTCTGGGGATTGTTGAAGCCGAGTTGACCGCGAAGGACAAGATTCCAGTTGGCCGTCATGCGCGCCAGGGGATCGGCCAGGCCGGGATCGCCGGTGGCGCCGCCCGGCAACGGGACACCACCCGAGAAACGGCCGAGGGACCGCGAGCGGATGATCGAGGTGAGGAAGGCATCGCCGGGTCCGCGGCTGTCGCCTGGAGCGAGGGAGGTTTCGTAGTCGTAGGCCTTGGCGGCAAGGTAGGCGTAGCGGGCGGCAAGGTCGAATTGGGCGCGATACTTCTGAAGGGCATCACTGCGGAAGAGGCGGAAGGCCATGTCCTTGTAGCGATACCCCTGGATTTGAGCGGCGGTTTGCTGGCGGAACCGGGTGCGTTCTTCGAGGAGACGCAGCCCGCGCGCAATCGCGGCCTGATGGCGGCCCAAGGCCTGGTCAACCGTGAGGCTGAGGGCGGCCAGTTCGAGGCGACTGGCGCGTTCCTGGCGGACGAGTTGTTCAAGTCGGGCGATTCGCTGTTGCTGGCCGAAACCGGTTTGCATAGCGAGGAGCTCCAAATCGGCTAGCGCTGCAAGTTCGCTCTTTTCATCCTGGGCGCGAGCGATATCCAGTTCCAGGAGACCGATGTTGTTCTTGAACGCACCGACGATGATGCTTCCGGCGAGACGTTTGGCTGCCCGGGCTGGGGCAAAAGCGTCCGTGGACATGCCGACGACTGTCGGGAGCACGCCGGCGAGGAACTCGTAGTTGCTCTGCGCTTCATAGAGCAGTTTGTTGAGTTGCTTCGCCGTGTCTCTCGCCTGATCAATCCGGGTGTTGAGTTGGACGAGGTCGTCGAACTGCTCACGACGGATCGCTAGCGTGGCCCGATCGAGGAGGAATTCCGCGCGCAGTTGATCGGCCGCGTCCTCGATGTCGGCGATCAGGTTTTCATACTGCGCGACGCCGCGTTGCAGACGGCGCAGCGCTTCGACCGCGCCGAGTCGCGCATGCTGTATCTCGCCTGGGGCACGGCGCTGGCCGACCCAGCTTGCGGGTTTGGCCAGCCCGAGGCCGTTGGGGGAGATGTGGAAGTTGACCGGCAGGGTGTCGCGCACGAGGCTTCCAGTGCTGGAAACAGTGAGGTCAGCCAATTGCACCTGCACGATCTGGCGCGGACCGACGCTGAGCTCGGCTTCCGGATGGTCGACATAGTCGAAATGGTAGATATCCGGCCCTGTGTAACCCGTTGGATAGCTCCCGGTTGGTCCGATGTCATCTGTGTAGGGAGTTCCGAAGATCTCGATCAAACGGTTGTTGAAGTCGGCTTCAGTTTCCACCACGCGTTGCTGGAAACTGTTCGAGTCGTCGGCCTGACGCCGGAGCAGTTGGGTGCTGGCATTGGCGTGATCAAAGACGGCCACGGCGTTCTTGAGCGCTTCGTTGGCGCGTTCGTTGATTTGATCGAAGTGGGTTTTGCCGGCGGCGATGGCGCCGGGATCGATGTCGAATGGAACGACGTTGTTGGCCAGCCCAAGCGGGTTGCGCCCGCTGTCGGCCTGATCCGCCTGGTCCTGGATCTGGCGGAAGGCCTCGGCGATCTCGGGTAGTTCACGGGTGTTGGCGCGTTCAATCTTTTGAATGCCGGTGTGATTGGGGTTGGGATCGATGTCCGGGAGCATCGCGTTCGCTGCGACCCAGTCGAATAATGCCCCTTGTCCGGCGCGGCTCGCCCACTCGGACATGCCCCAGGCACGGGAGGCGTTGCTGTCAGTCTGCACCTGCCAGGGGCGTGTCGGATTTTCCACGTAACGACTGCGGAAGGTGAGGTTGACGATCTCGGCTCCGGTCCGGGCGCGCGCGGCGGCGGCGGCGGCGAATTTGCGTTCGTCGAGGTAATCGACCGAGACGGGGACGCCGCCGACGATGACGGCCTCGATGCGTGGGGCCCAGGTGAAGTGGGGACTGCGGACAAGGCGATAGTAATTCTTGATCGCGGTGAGGTAATGTCCCCAGGCATCGCCATGACCCTGTGGATAAAGTTGTTTGGCGTCGGCTTCATCGATGGCCCCAGCGACATCGCCATTGACGTTGCGGATGTTGTAGTTCAGGGCGTAGGCGACCTCGCCGCCAGTGATGTCGCGCGTGAAGTTCCAGATGAGCCGGTTGTAGACGGGATGGGTCTGGATGGTCGGAAGTTTCGAGTTGTCGCGTCCTCGCAACAAGGCCAGCTCTTCTTCGAGGAGCGAAGCGGTCTGGTTCATGAAACAGTGGATCGAAGTGGCCTGGGCGCCGAAGACACCGTGATCAGTGCCGAACGCGATGGTGGGATCGGCGGCGTCGGCATAAGCTTCGTTGCCGAGCAGCATGTAGAGATCGGCGAGGCGTCCAGCGGCAAGCAGGAGCGCGTCGTTGGCGGGTGGATAATCAATAGGTGGCGCGCCATCGATGCTCAGGCCCATGCCGCGACGCAGAACAGTTTCGTAGACTTCAATGAGGCCGGCCTGGTTGGCGGCATTGAGGTTGAGTGCGATGTCACCGACGGCGCGCGGACCGGCCTGGGAGATCATGCTGACGATGGTATTGACCTGCGTGTCCTGATAATCTTGGATGCGCTGTTCGAACGGATTGATGCCGGCCAGGACCCGTTTGATCCAGCCTTCGGCAAGCATTGGTGCGGTCCAGTCGCTCCAGTCGGGACTGCAAGACACGGGTCCAGTGACACGCCGATAGCGGCAGATGAAGTAATTGTCACTCAGCGTGTACAGGCCGGGTCCAGCGATGGTGACGTCGATCGCGCCAACTCCGGTCGCCGGGTTGGGTTGGAAGACCGTCCATAGTCCCGGGGGAGCAGTCGAGGGTAGGCCGTCGACCGGCGGCAGCGTGCGCCATTCGAACTCGAAATCGCCGGGGCGTCCGGCGAAGTCGCCGCTGTGACGGAGGGCAAGTTGTTCGGCGAGTGGGTTGGGGGATTCGATGACCTTGAGCTCGCCGCGGTAGAGGGGGCAGGTGACCCGGATGATGCTGAGGCTGACTGGTTCTGCGGGCGCGCTGAGGATCGTGCTGTTGCCAAACGCAAGGGTCACGTAGCCGACACCGCGGGCGTCGCCGGCGGTCAGGGCCAGGGAATCGAACCCGGTCGAGTTGGGGAGTACATCGATGAGGCTGGCGGCGGCCACAGCGAGGTTATTGACGGCAGTCTGCCAGGCAGAATCGGTCGAGAGTGCAGCCAGGACGCTCCGATCGCGTGAAGTCAGCACGTTCAGCAACAGGTAGGATTCGCCGGCTGGCGGCTCGACGAATTCACCTGCTAAACGGAGTCGCCGCGCTACGGGATC
>CAYQCZ010000171.1:7189-8503 GCA_964415955.1 uncultured Verrucomicrobiota bacterium
TGCGTCCTTCCAAGTGAGGCGGCAACGAAGGGAAGTAGAGGATGCCACCGCGGTTCCGCGTTTCGATGTCGGGGGGCAACTGGGTGAGTGCAACCGTGCGGAGACGAACCGGATCGATCAGACGCACGCTGGGCTGGCTGGTCTGCTCCATGGACTGCTGGTAGATGACATCGACGCTGGTCTGGCCGGCGATCTGCGGGAGCCCGCTCTTCGGCTTCACGAGAGTTTCGCCCACACGCAATTCGGGGACATCGTCCGGCCATGCAACGTCGTAACGGATGCCCATGGCCGTGGCCGGTGTGCCGGCGCGCAGATCCAGCCATGGCACGTTCGACCCCAACGGTGGCGTCGTGCCCGGAAAGAAGAATCCCGGTTGCACTGGATAAAAATAGCGCATCACGATCTCCGCTGGGCCGCCACCATCTCCAGCTGCACGCGCCCAAAAGGAAAGCTTGCGATCGCGCCAATAGGGGCCAGCGACACCTTCGGTCTCCGGTGTCACGGCAAGCGTGCTCAAGGGGAACGGCGCCTGGATGAGGAGACCGGCGCGGGCTGGATAACGGAAGAAATGCGGCGCTTCCTCGGCAGCGACGCGCCAGACTTTCATGCGCCATTGCAGGCTGCTGGCCGGATCGCGGTACCGGATCAGGACGTAGGGTTCCGATGTGGTCGCTGTGCCGAGATCGTCGCGGAGGGGAAAGATGGCCTCGCCAGCACCGAGGGGTCGTCGAAGTGCGTGTTCGTCATTGGGATTGAATCCAGCCTGGGTGGGATTGTTTTGGAAATAAAGATCCCACTCCACGAACTGGGCAGGATCGATCACGCCGGTTCCCTGCTGGCTGGCGATGATGATCTTGGGCGGGTTCACCGGCCACTGGGCGATGAACCGGACGGGCTGATGTGGCCAGCCAATGTTGTTCGGCACGAGCGCGCCGGACGCGGGGTCATAGAGTTTCGTGCCGCCGCGGTAAAAGGCGACGACGAGATCATCGGAGGAGCTGGCCGGGTTGTCGCGATTGACCGGGATGATGGTTCCGGTGCGCGTCACCGGATCGAACACGGGAGCGGGAGCGTAATTCCCAGCGGGCAACAGGACTTGGGGCGCCCCGTGCGCCGGGTCATGGTAGCCGGCGGGATCGACGATGGGCTGACCCACGATGGCCGGCACTGCGTCGTGAAGATGATTGGAATCGTTCCAGGCGATCGTGCGCACGAACTGGAACCGGATGGGATTGGGGGCCGGCGGCCCGGCAGAGAGCATGAGCAGACTCAAACCGGGTGTGTTGGCGGTGAACCGCCTTGAGTTAGCCACCG
>CAYQCZ010000172.1:0-8485 GCA_964415955.1 uncultured Verrucomicrobiota bacterium
CGGCACGCCGTTCATGAAGCACAATGCGGCCCGCGAACCGGTGCCGCGCAGTTCAAGGAAAAGGTTGTTGATGACCGTGTGGTCTTCTCCAATGACCCTCACTCCGCCCGTGTGACGCGCCTTGTTGCCGAGAAAGAAATTGCCTTCCACCAGGCAGCGGTTTCCGTGGCGCAGTGTCAGCGCGCCTTCGCAGGCGAGGAACGTGTTGTGGCGATACACGTTGTCACAGGATTTGTTGGAGACGATTTCGACCTCGCCATTGCAGGCTTCGAACAGGTTGGATTCCACGAGCGTGCGGGACTCGCGCATGGAGCTTGCACTGTCGCCCACGCGGATGGTTTCACCGCCGTTCTCGCCAAGATTGGGGCGTGGACCGAAGTGATTGTGATCGATGCGATGATGATTGGGCGTGTCACCGAGCCAGACGACCAGCGTGGTGCCGCTGTTTTGCTTGCCGGAGAAATGGCAGTGATCCACGCGATTGCTCACGCCGTGGAGTGAAACCCACTTGGTGTCCTGGCGTTTTGATGGAGGATTGAAATCCGTGATGACGCATCTGGTTACTCGGCTGTGGGAAGCGGTCTTGGTGGAGGATGTGCGAAACTCGATGACATCCCCCTGGCCGGCCGGACCATCCTTGAACCACAGTCCATCCACCACCAGATGCTGCCCTGCAAACCGCAATCGTGAAGCGCCTGTGAGGATGACCTTCCCCGGGGTTTCAGCGCGCAGTGTGACGGGCTTGTCCGGCGTTCCTTTCGCTTCGAAGACGATGTCCGCATCCCGCCATTCGCCCCCGGCCATGACAAGGGTGTCGCCGGGTTGAGCCTTGCGGGCGGCCTGCCTGATCTCCGCCGCATTCGCAACCGGAAAGGAGGCGGCCTGGGAGGACTGGAGGACCAGCAGCAGGCCCGCAACCAGCGGGAGTGTGCCTTTGCGCGAGGCCCTACTTCTGGATGAATACATGGACGCCCTTCTTGTTGGCGGAGAGGACGTCCATCTTGCCGTCACCGTTGATGTCGCGCGGGCTGATCTGCGTGCCCACGCCGGAATCGTCATCGATCAAGTGCGGCACAAAGGTGGTCCTGCCGCCCTCGCGCTTGAGTTCGAACCAATACAGCACCGCGGGCGCGGCGGGTTCGGCGTCCTTGCCGGGGCCGTGAGCCCAGAAGCGCTTGCCCGTCACAAAGTCCATCTTGCCGTCGCCGTTCATGTCCGCCAGTGCAAGCGCGTGGATTTGTGTGAATTTCACGCCCTGCGGATTGTCGGTTTCCTTGGTGTTCACCAGCACGTGTTCCTTGAAGCTGATGACCCCGTCCTTGCGGGTCTGCTCATACCAGGCAAGGCCGTAGCCGTGCGCGTCCCAGCTCGTGACCACGTCGTTCAGTCCGTCCCCGCTGAAGTCGTGCACCAGCATGTGCGCGCCGCCGCGCATGCCGACGGGTGCAAATGGAAACTTGTGCTGCTTCCATGCGCCGGCCTTGCGGTAGTCCTTGGGCTGCTCCCACCAGCCGTCCTTGTCGAGGATGTCCGCCCTGCCGTCGCCGTTGATGTCGCCAAATCCATAACCATGGGTGTAGCGGAAGTAGGCCTTCTTGTCCTCGTGCGAGATGGCACGGAACGTGGCCGGTTTGGTGGGGTCGGCCCAGTCCAGTTCGGCGAAACCCAGCCGTCCGCCGGTGAATGCCAGCAGTTCGGGTTTGCCATCGCCGTTGATGTCGCCGATGTCCGGGGATTCACCGTCGCCCTCGGCCATGATGGCATGACGGAACCAGTGGCCGCCGCGGTTTTGCGGGTTTTCATACCAGCACACCGCCGTGCCCGGCCACGAATAGACAAGGATGTCCATCCAGCCGTCGCCGTTGAAATCGTGCGTGTAGGTCAGGAAGTAGTCGGAGTAACTTTTTGCTCCATCATAAGGTTGCGCCGCTGGCGGGGCGTATTCGTGTTTCACAGTGAAATCCGGCCCGGCCCACCAATAGGGGCCTGCGACGATGTCCATCTTGCCGTCCTTGTTGAAGTCGCCCACGTCCGCGCCTTCGCAAAGGAATTCCTTTGTCACCGTGATCTTCTGGAAGGACGGCGCGGCGGCGGTGGTGATGGCGGCAAGGATGCACGTAAACAACAGGCAGGACGAAAAGAGGCGTTGCATGAGCAATGTCTCGCAGTTCGCGCGGGTGCGGTCAAGCGAACGCCGGTGAGAGGCGGCCCGTGAACGCTGCAATCCAGAAGGACGCATCAGCGCCGTTCGCGGCGGCCGGACTCCAGTTGTTCACGCAGTTCGCGGTTCTCCTGGCGGAGGCGTTCGAGTTGGGCCTCGATTTCCTGCGGCCGGCCGCCCGGTTTTTCTGGCCGGCGTTCCGCCTCCTGACGGTGGATCTGATGCTGAAGCTCCTCCGCCTGGCGCTGGATGGATTCCGCGGCGTCATGGAGACCGGCGGCGCGCAGGTTTCCCACAGCGGCCCGCATGTGTTCGAGCTTGCGCGGCAGATCGCCCATGTCAGGCCTGTCACGGCCGGGTGGACGTGGACCTTCGGGACGATGACCGGATTCAAGGCGGGCGCGCAGTTCCGCTGCTTCGCGTTGCATGGCTTCGGCCTGTTCCCCGCGACCGGCTTCACGTGCGGCGGCGATCTCACGGTTCAGGTTGTTCAGGCGTTCGCGCAGTGCGTCCGGTTCCTGCATGCGGCGCTCCCTGGCCTCGCGCTCACGGCCGGCGGCGGGTTCTTCGCGGAAGCGGCGCTCGGCGGGTTCGCCTGCACGTTCGCGCAGTTCACGCCGCTCCGCTTCGGCAGCCTCGGGGCGCTCCCTGGCGGGGCCGCGTTCAGGGCTGGGGCGGGGTTGGCCGCGCTCGGCGGCACCGGCTGCCAGCACAAGGGCGGAGGCGAGGCTGCAAAACAAGATGGGACGATGGAGGCAGGACAGGGAGGGAGTTTTCATGGCTGACGACGGTAATGGCATGTGGGAAGGGTTTGCATGGCTTGAGACGCATGGATCCCGGCCAGGTTACACGATTCCCGGCGCAGGTTTCAACTGGCGGGAATGGCCCGATTGCCCTATGTATGCGCCGAACGATGAAAATCATCATTGTCGGGGCCGGGGAAACCGGCCGCCATCTGGCCGAGCAGTTGTCGGGTCATCATCACTCTATCTGTGTCATTGATTCTGTGGAGACAATTGCCGGTGAACTTCAGGAACGGCTGGACACCCACGTGATTTGCGGCAACGGATCGTCGGTCACCACACTTGCCGAGGCCAACGTAGGCGAGTGCGATTTGTGCCTGGCCCTCACCAGCGATGACGAGACCAACCTTGTTGCGGCGTCGCTTGCCAAGGCCCTCGGAGCCAGGAAGACCATCGCCCGTGTCCACGGCAGGGTTCAGCGCGACGAATGGCTTTTCGACTACAAGGCGCATTTCGGCATCGACTACATCTTCAGCACGGAAAGGCTTGCCGCCGTCGAGCTGGCCAAGTTCGTGCGCAATCCCGACCGGTTGATGGTGGAGGAGATTGCGCGCGGACGCATCGAACTGCAGCAGACAAAGGTGACGACCGGAAGCAAGGCCGTCGGCGTGCCCTTGAAGGAATTGAAACTCCCGCAGCGTGTGCGCGTGGCCGCCATCGAGCGGGCGGGGACCTTCATCGTGCCTACCGGACAGGACCGTCTTGAACTGGGCGACCGCATCACGCTCTTTGGTGATCCGCGCAGCCTCGATGGCGTGCTGCCGTGGTTTGACACCGATGCGCGTCCTGACGAGGAGGTGAACGTCGTCATCTTTGGCGGCGGCGAATATGGCATGGCGCTGGCACAGATGCTTGAAGGCCGCAAATACCGCGTCCGCATCCTGGAGAAGAACGCAAACACCTGCCAGAAACTGGCCTCCACACTCCAGCGCACTGTCGTGATCAATGCCGACGCGACGTCATTGCAGAACCTCAAGGAGGAACAGATCGGCGGGGCCGACTTCTTCATCGCCGTTTCCAAGGACGACGAGGACAACGTCATGACCTGTCTTCAGGCGCGCTCCCTCGGGACGGCTTATGCGCTGGCGCTCATTCACCGGGCCGATTATGCGGATGTGATTTCCCACAACAGCGACAAGCTCGGCATCCGTGGCGCTGTCAGTCCTCGCGTCGCCACCAGCCGCGACCTCCTGCGTTTCATCACCGAGGACCGCTATCATGTGCTGATGAAACTGCCCGGTGGCGCGGATGTCATCGAGTGTCCCGTTCCACGCCTGAGTTCCGTCACGGGCCGCAAGGTCAGTGACATTGCATGGCCTCCCGGCAGCGGCCTGGTGGCGTTGCTGCACGAAAACAATGCCCTGGTGCCTGTGGGCGAGGATGTGATCAACGCCGGTGACACTCTCTATGCGCTGGTGTCCGAGTCCGCACGCAAACCCTTCCTCAAGCTGATCACGGACTGATGAACTACCGTCTGCTGGCCAAGGTTCTGGGCATCCTCCTCCTGCTGCTGGCGGGCTCGATGCTTGTCTGTCTCGCCTATGCGTATGCGCATGACCCGCGCACCGAGGGCATCGACGCCGTGGAGGCCTTCTGGCTTTCCATCGGGCTTACCGCCGGCGTGGGTGGATGGCTCGCCTTCACCGGCAGGGGGTCGGGGCGCGAGGTGCTGCGCAAGGAGGGCATCGCCATCGTCGGTCTGGGCTGGCTGATTTGCAGTGCCTTTGGCGCGCTGCCCTACATCTTCTGCGAGCCAAGCCTCAGCCTCATGGGCGCGTTCTTCGAGGCGTGTTCGGGATTCACCACCACCGGCGCGTCCGTCATCTCGGATCTGGATCTTTTTCCGCGCAGCATCCTGTTGTGGCGTGCCTTGACGCAATGGCTTGGGGGATTGGGTATCCTGGTGTTGTTTGTCGCGCTGCTCTCCCACTTGGGCGTGGGCAGCAAGGCGCTGTTCCGCCACGAATCCTCGGCCAAGTCCGGCGGCGGGTTGCAGACGCGCATCCAGGATGTGGCCACGCGCCTGTGGCAGGTGTATCTGGGGCTTACCGCCCTGTGCGTGGCTGGCTTGATGGCCCTGGGCATGAGCTTTTACGAGGCCGTGTGCCATGCGCTTTCCACAATCTCCACCGGCGGTTTCAGCACACGAAACGCCAGCGTGGCGGCGTTCGAAAGCGTGTGGATCGAGCTGTGGATCACGTTGTTCATGGTCGCAGGCGGGGTGAGCTTCATGCTTTATGCGTGGTTCCTGCAGGGGCGCTGGGATCGATGGCGCAAGGAGGAGGAAACGCCCCTTTATCTGGGCATCGTGGCCGCCGCAACACTGATCATCGCCTTTGACCTCATGCTGCTGGACCATCAGGGCTTTGCCGGCGCGCTGCGTGATTCCCTCTTCCAGGTCGCCTCCATCATGACCACCACGGGCTTTGTCACGGCGGACTTCGACCAATGGCCCCCGCTCTCGAAGCTGCTGCTGATCCTGTTGATGTCCATCGGCGGGTGTGCCGGGTCCACAGCAGGCGGCATCAAGGTCAGCCGCTGGATTTTGTTCTTCAAGGTGATGCGCGTGCAGACCATCCAGGCCTTCAGGCCCAACCAGGTCATTGTGGTGCGTTTGAACGGCAGCGAAGCCGATGAAAACCTCGCACTGCAAACCGTCTTTTTCGTCGCGCTGGCCGGGGTGTCTGTGGCGCTTGGCACCGTGCTGGTGTGTCTGATCGAGCCGGGACTGGACATGGTGAGCGGCTTCACCGCCGTGGTGGCCTCGCTCTACAACATCGGCCCCGGCCTCGGTGCCGTGGGCCCCACGAAGAACTTCAGCGGTCTGTCGGATGGCACGCTGGGCGTGCTGAGCCTCCTCATGCTGCTGGGCCGTCTGGAGTTCTCCGCATTGATGGTGTTGTTCGTGCCCTCGCTGTGGAGGAAATACTGATGGTCAACCGGCGGTGCTCATCAGCTTTGAGCGTGCGGGACCGGGATGATTGCGCTATGCCATGGGCATGCAAACGGAGCGCGTCATTGAGAACCTGGCCCTGATCGGCTTCATGGGCACCGGGAAAACCTCCGTCGGCCACCTTGCGGCGGACCAGCTTGGCTTTCGCTTCATAGACACGGACCATTGGATTGAAGAACGCGCAGGGGCGACCATCCCGGAACTTTTCGCCCATCATGGCGAGGCCGCCTTTCGCGATCTCGAACGCCGGGTCGTGCAGGAACTGGGGCAGCTCAAGGGCGCGGTCATTTCCACCGGCGGCGGACTGGGCGCCAGCGAGGAAAACATGGCCTCCCTCAAACGACATTCCCTCGTGATCTGTCTGTGGGCATCCGCCGAAACCATCTTCCAGCGCGTCGGGCATCAGGGCCACCGCCCCCTGCTTCAATGCGGGCAGCCTTTGGAGCGCATCCGTGAACTGCTCGCCGCGCGCGAGCCGGTCTATCGACAGGCGGACGTGCTGCTGAACACCGAGATGCGTTCCGCCCGGGAGATCGCCCACCTGGCCGTGCATCAGTTTCAGATGGCGCGCCAATCCCAGCCCGCACGGTGAAGGATGCCATCCGCCAGCGTGCGTTCGAGCTGGGCTTCGACGCCTGCCGTTTCACCACCGCACAGGCCCCCGATCATGCCGCCGCGTTCCAGGAATGGCTCGCCGATGGCCGCCACGGCACCATGGGTTACCTCCAGCGCAACGCCCACAAGCGCACCGACCCGCAGCAGGTGCTGCCCGGCGCGCAGAGCATCGTCAGCCTGGCAGTGAGCTATCATCCTGCGGCACCGGTTTCAGCCGCTGAAACAACCCCCGCCCACGCCGGGTGCGTGGCACGATACGCGCGCCACGATGACTACCACGATGTGCTGGCGGAACCGTTGAAGGCATTGTCGGCGTTCATCGATGAACTGGGCGGCGCCGGCGCCCGCTCGCTGTGGTATGTGGACACCGGCCCGTTGCTCGAACGCGACTTCGCACAGCGCGCCGGGCTGGGTTTCACCGGCAAACACACCAACCTCATCAGCCGTGAACTGGGCAACTGGATCTTCCTGGCGGAGATCATCACCACCGCCGCACTGGAGCCCGATCCGCCGGAGCGCAACCGTTGCGGCACCTGCACGCGGTGCATCCAGGCCTGTCCCACGCAGGCCATCACCGCGCCCTTCTCGCTGGATGCCCGCCGCTGCATCTCCTACCTGACCATCGAGCTGAAAGGGTCCATCCCGGAGGAATTCCGCGCCGCCATCGGCGACCGCATCTACGGCTGTGATGACTGCCTGGCGGTCTGCCCGTGGAACAGGTTCGCCCGCGAAGGCCGCCTGATGCGAAGGCATGCACGGGACGGACTCACCCGCCCGGATTTGATCGAACTGCTCGGGCTGGATGACGCCGCGTTCAAACAACGATTTGCCGGGTCGCCCATCCTGCGCACCAAACGTCGCGGGCTGCTGCGCAACGTGGCCGTGGCCCTGGGAAATGTGGGGGACGCAACGGCCCTGCCTGCCTTGAGTGCCGCCGCACGTGACCCGGAGCCATTGATTGCGGAACACGCCGCATGGGCCATCTCGCAGATTGAATCAAGGCCGCGGCCTGCTCACACGTAGGACAGGCTTCCAGCCTGGCTCTCAGATCAACAGTAGAGGCAGTCCACACAAGCGGGACGGCCGTGCCACGCGCTCCCTGTAGCAGCGCCCTGGTTAGGTGCGGTCGTCTTCATCTGCTGGTCGAAAATCTCTCCACAAAGGGATTCGGTGCTTGTGCGCACTATAACGATAGTAGCCTGCCATACAGAGGCCAAAAAGCACACCGGCGAATATCGCCGCACCAAATGCAATCCCTGGCGACATCCCCGACCGCGACCAAAGTGCCAACCACATAAGCGCACCCCAAGCGATGCCGAAGAACGAACCGGTGAAAAGAAAGTTCGTGGCGAACCCGACGAAATGCGGCGGTGGGACTCTCACACCAACTCGCCAGAGGAAGCGACAAAGCGGTGGCGCATAGTTGCTCCGCCAGATGCCAGTTGTCTCAAGCAACGCAAGTGCTGCTGCGAGTTTTTGTTCAAAGCGCATTGAAGCAACGTAAAAGCTCAGCGACCGCCGCCGGAAACGCCCGGTCGGCTGCAACAATCGCTGACAAATTATCTGAACCGTCCGACTGCCCAGCGGGGCGGCGGTTCGCTGCAGCGCCCTGGTTGAACTGAGCCGCTGCGCGGCGGTGGGGGGATGACGGTTCTGCTGGCATCCAATCAAGCGTCGGGAGGACGGGCGATTTTGTCTGCACTCACAGGCATCCTCGCCCGCCTATGCATCAAACTCCCGACCACCCATCCATCCTCCAATTCACCGCCCATGTCCAACTCAAAGACTACCGGCCACGCACCCGGCAGGAATACATCCGCTACGTGCGCCGCCTGGCCGATCATTTCCAGCGTGATCCGGCCTCCCTCTCCGAGAACGATCTGCGCAGTTACTTCATCCACCTGCGCGAGCACCGCCGCGGGCTGAAGGCGTTGCTCGGCAAGGGCGGCTTCA
>CAYQCZ010000173.1:0-8483 GCA_964415955.1 uncultured Verrucomicrobiota bacterium
GCCATTCCATCACCCAAATCTGAAAACCCCCCTTTATTCAGCGGCTCCTTAGAGGATGTTGGCCGCCACCTCCGCGAGCTGGGAACGTTCACCCTTCTGCAATTCCACATGCGCGGCGATGGGCTGGTCGCGAAACCGGCTGATGACGTAGTTGAACCCGTTGGAGGAGGAGTCCACGTAGGGATTGTCGATCTGGTAGGGATCGCCGGTGAACACGATCTTGGCGCCTTCACCTACGCGCGTGATGATGGTCTTCACCTCGAGCGGTGTGAGGTTCTGCGCCTCGTCAATGATCATGAACTGGCTGGGAATGCTCCGCCCGCGGATGTAGCTCAACGCCTCCACCACGATGGTGCCGGATCGCAACAGATCGCTGCTGCGCCGCTCACCCTGGCCCATGTTCAAATCCCCGAGCAGTTCCAGCGCGTCATGGATGGGCTGCATCCACGGTGCCAGCTTCTCTTCGAGCGATCCCGGCAGAAAGCCCAGCTCCTTGCCCATGGAAATGATCGGACGCGCGACCATCACCCGGCGGTATTCGCGGTCATGCACGGTTTTTTTCAATCCCGCGGCCATGGCCAGCAGCGTCTTGCCCGTGCCGGCCTTGCCCATGAGGGTGACGAGCTTGATGCGGTCGTCGAGCAACGCGTCGAAGGCGAAGTGCTGCTCGCGGTTGCGTGGCTTGATGCCCCACACGCCCTCGCGTGAATCAATGATCGGCACCAGCTTGCTGCCGGTTTCATCGACCTTCGCCAGCAACTGGCGCTTGGGCTTGGTCTCATCCATCAACGCGCAGTATTCATTCGGGAAATACTTCTGCGCCGCAGGCAGCTCGAGTTCGTCGTTCGACCGGAACTGCGCCAGCTTCTCCGGCGCGAAGGACATCTCCATGTTGCCGGTGTAGAGGTCCTTCAACAGGATGCGGTCGTTCTCGTAGTCCTCGGCCTGGAGTCCCAACGCGTCGGCGCGGATGCGCAGGTTGATGTCCTTGGTCACGAGAATCGCCGGCGTCTTCGGCTCCTCCTCCTGGATCAGCAGGGCAAGGGCGACGATGCGGTTGTCCACGCTCACGCCGTTGCCATGGGGCACGCCGTTGTCGCCAGTGGGCTTGAAAATGATCTTCAGGCTCCCGCCGTTGGGCAGGCTCACGCCCTCGCTCAGGCTGCCCTGGCTGCGGAATCCATCGAGCATGCGCGTGACACTGCGCGCGTTCTGTCCGCGTTCGGTGGACTCGCGCTTGAAGCGGTCGATCTCCTCGATGACTTCGATGGGGATGAGGACGTTGTTGTCCTCGAAGTTGAGTATGGAGTTGGGGTTGTGGAGCAGGACGTTGGTGTCGAGGATGTAGTTTTTCACGGCTTGAGATCGGAACGGGTGATCGATGTCATGCGATGATGCCAGGCGGCGAGGCGTTTGTGTTCGGGCGGCAGCGTGTCATGGCCGCTGAAAAGGAAATTGGCGAGCATGCCATGCAGGTCGAAGTCAATGAACTGCGGCCTTGCCCCCAGCAGGAATGGCCGCGTTTCCAGCATCTGCTCGTAGGGGGCCAGTTTCTGGGCCAGCTCGGCCAGCATGGATTCGCGGGCCGCCTCCCATTGCCGGATGCAGCCGCGACCAAACTTGCGCTCCTTGTGCCGGACGAAGGCCAGATGCTCCTTCCTGGGAACGAATTCCTCGTAGTAAATGTCGCCCAGCTTGAAACCCAGCCCCTCGATCTGGTCCTCCACATGCTGCCAGAGGATGGACTGGATGCCTTTCGTCTCCGGCGGGAACAGGCCGAGCTGGAATTTCTGGTCCAGATACTTGGCGATGACCTGCGAGGTGTCGCCGGTCTCAAAGATGATCTGCGAACCGTCCTTGAGCACGGGCACCTGGTAGTAGCGTTCGCGGGTGAGCTTCCAGACCAGCGAACGGTCGGTGCAGGGGATGTCGCGCACCTTGAACCTGACCTCGGCAAACTCGAGAATGCGCCGCTGCACGATGCAGAACGGGCTCCAGGGAAATTGAATCAGTTCGAGCATGGAATAGGGCGGGGGAGAAAGCCTGTCCCTGCCGGAAGGTGAAGGCGTGCGACGGGTGTCGTCCACGGGCAGGGCGCTTGGCTGTCACTGGCACAGGCCCAATCTAAACCCGGCCATTTCCCTGACAAGCGGAAGATTGTGACAAGCGTCGCACGGGGCGCTTGGGGTTGGGGATGGCGGCGGGGCCTGTCAGGACCTGCCGGAACCGGGCGCAGGCGCTTCGAGTGCCGCAAGCTGCTCACGGCATTGCTGGACCTGGCTGCTGATCGACGGCTTCGATGCCTCTGAGGCGGCCGCAAGGGCGGATTCCAGCCCGGTCAGTTCGGCAAGCAGTTGGAGCTTCCGTTTCTCGATCATTTCGGCCTGCTCGGCCTTGTCGAACACGATGTTCTCCGGGGCATGGCCGGTCTCCTCGTCTGCTTCAGCGGGACATTCGGGAATGATCCGCACGTCCCCGGCCATGCGCCGTTGATTGACGAATGCCGGCGAGACGATTTCGATGCCGTTCTCGTGAAGGACATCCAGGATGCGGCGGGCAAGCCGTGACCGTGCCGAAAGAAGCTGTCTCACATCCACCAGAAGGCCGCTCACCCGGTAGGTGATGGAATGGTCGCCCAGCACCATGATCCGCACGAAGGGCTCCCTCAATTCCGCATCCGTCGCCGCCTGCACAGGAGCTTTTCCACCAGTCCGTGGTGCATGTCATAGCCCAATGAGAGGGAGCACGACACCATGGCGCCCGACGAGCGGGTCACACTCACCGGGCGGCTGATGAGAAACATGTTGGGAATGGCGACCAGCTCCCTGTCCTCGGACTGGATTTCGGTATCCAGCAGCCCTCTCTCGGTCACACGCCCGGAAAAACCCTCAACGCGGATGAAGTCGCCCGTGTAAAACGGCTTGGTGACACGCAACATCAGTCCGGCAGTGAGGTTGGCTGCCGCAGTGGTTGCGGAAAAGGCGAACACGCCGGAAACCATCAAACCCAGCAGCCCCAGCACCTGCTTGCGGGTTTCCGTGGAAAGCGGCATGGCAAAAATGACCACCACCACCCCGGCAAAGGTGAGCCCCAGCATGCCGACCTGCCTCGGCAAACGTCGTTCGGCACCCAGTTCCGGTCTGCGGCCCAGAAGCAGACGGTGGGCACACCAAAGACCGAGCGCCACCGCGACCACGACGATGATCGGTCCGGCGGAGGCTGTCAGGAGCTGTTCAAATCGTTCCCAGATGCTCATTGGTCTGTGCAAAAACCTGCCCGGCAAATGACGGGCCATGGCGTGCTTGGGCCCAGTTCATGGCCGACGGCCTCAATGCGCAATGGCAAATTCTCCATCCAATCCAGCCGGTGACCGGCGCTGCTACTTGATCCCAGACAGGCGATCTTTCCAGATCTGGTAGAGCAGGACAGTGGCCCGCACGTCGCGCAGGCAGTATTCCGCGATCTCCCGGTAGCGCCCTTCCTGCATGAGGTTGCCCACATCCATGCCTGTGACGCCCTGTGCCTTGGGTGAGTCGATGCCGAAGGCCTTGCAGTAGAAATCGAGGTTGAACTTGCGCGCTGCTCCGTCGCGTCCGCTCACTTTGTAAAAGCTCAGTTGCTCGGCCAGGTCGCAGTGCGGCTCGGTGGCAAACCGGTAGCCCAGCCAGTCCTTGCGGGAAATCGGGACATTCAGCACGGCGGAGCGCAGGTAGAGAAAGGGCACGTCGAATCCGCGTCCGTTGAACGTGGCGATGGCCTCGTAGTGCCTGGCCACATCCCAGAAGGCCGTGAGCATCTCCACCTCGTCCGGAAAGGGGACGAACTCCACCGGCCCGGCCTCCTCTTCTTCCGCTTCGTAGTCCTCGGCGATGAACAGCACCTGGCCGCGTTGTGTGTCGGCATTCAGCATGGCGATGCACACGACCTGCGCGGTGAGCGGCCAGAGGTTGAACATGCGGAAGATTTCCGCGCGGCGTGTGTCCTTCTCGATGCCGTCGGGCATCTTCTCCAGTTCGCGGAAGAGATATTCCTGCTGCACTTCATCGAAATGCTCCAAAGGAAGGGCGGAAGTCTCGATGTCGAAGATGAGTCGTGGCATGGAAGAAAGGGAGGGAAGGGGTGAAGTGAAAGGTCCATTCAAGCGGATGGGCGCCCCAGCAAGGCCAGGACGCCCGATCCGTGATTAATGGTCCAGCTTACTTCTTCTTCGCTGGAGCTTTCTTGGCGGGTTTTTTTGCTGCTGCTTTTTTCTTAGCGGCCATAGATCGTCACCTCCATTCCGATTGGAATAAAATCCGGTTGGAAATTTGTTGTTGAACGGTTCACTTGCATCGGACCCATCGCAAAACTCTCGGCTGACGAATTGTTTCTATGCTTGTGAAACTTTTTTGCAAAACATTTTCTCGTTCGACGCAAAAAAAGTTTTCACGGACAGTCACCCCGCGATGGCCTCCAGCGACCAACTCACGCCCATGATGGCGCAATACCGGCAGATCAAAAACGAGCTGCCGGCCGATGCGTTGCTGCTGTTCCGGCTGGGTGATTTCTACGAGATGTTCTTCGAGGACGCGCAGACAGGCGCGCAGCTTCTGAACGTCGCCCTCACCAAACGCGGCACCACGCCGATGTGCGGCATTCCCTATCACGCCGCGCCGAACTACATCGCGCGTCTCCTCAAGGCCGGACGCAAGGTCGCCATCTGCGACCAGGTGGAGGAGGCGCGGCCCGGCAAACTGGTCAAACGCGAGGTCACCCAGATCCTGTCACCCGGCACGCACTTCGACGAGCGCATGCTCGTGGCCGAGCAGAACAACTACCTCGCGGCAGTGAATGCGACGGGCAAGACACATGGCCTGGCCGTCGTTGACCTGACCACCGGGGACTTCAAAACCACCGAACTGGAGGGCGATGCCGCCTTGCTGACCGAACTGGAACGGCTGCGCCCGGCGGAAATCATCTATCCGGGCGAATCCGAATCCCTGCGCAAGCTGCTGCAATCGCAGTTTCGCATCGTGATCGGCCATGACGACTGGGTGTTCGCGCCGGAAACGGCCGTGTTCACCGTGCGCGATCACTTCAAGGTCGCCTCGCTGGACGGTTTCGGACTGAAGAACCGCACGGCCGTCATCGGTGCCGCCGGCGCGGTGCTGCATTACCTCAAGGAGCATCTGCGCCGGGACATCACGCATCTGACCGGGCTGTCGTTCTATCAGGCGGGCGATTTCCTCAAGCTGGATTCCATTTCGCTGCGAAACCTCGAAATCCTCGAACCGCTGCACCGCGACGCGCCAAGGTCACAGTCCCTGTTCGGTGCCCTGAACCGCACAGTCACACCCATGGGCGCGCGCCGGCTCAGGGACTGGCTCACGCAGCCGTTGTCATCAGTCGGGGCCATCCAGGCGCGGCAGGACGCCGTCCAGGCGATGGTGCAGTCAGGGGCGCAGCTCGAAATCCTCCGTTCGGACCTTCGCGAAGTGCGTGATCTGGAACGCACACTCTCCCGCCTTTGCGCGGGCTCAGGCAATGCACGCGACCTTGTCATGCTGCGGGTGGCGCTGGAGATGGTGCCGCGCCTGCGCGAATCCATCGGAACCATCCGGCAAACACCCGCACCCGCCGGTCTGCTGCATGAGGAACCCCCGGCAGAGCAGGCATCGTCATTGCTCGGCGAACTGGTCGCTTCACTGCACGACCTTCCGGAACTGACTGCGTTGATCGCCCGTGCGATTGTGGACGAGCCGCCGCTTGCCTTGAAGGATGGCGGCATCATCCGCGACGGCTTTCACCCCGATCTGGACGAGCTTCGTGCCGCCTCGCGTGACGGCAAGGACTGGATCGCCCAGCTTCAGCAACGGGAGATCGAACGCACCGGCATTCCTTCACTGAAGGTCCGCTTCAATTCTGTCTTCGGCTATTACATCGAGATCACCAAGGCCAACCTGGACAAGGTGCCCCTCGAATACGTCCGAAAACAGACCATCGCGAATGGCGAGCGCTACATCACGCCCGAGCTGAAGGAAATGGAGGGCAAAATCCTCGGTGCCGAGGAGCGCATCACGAAACTGGAATACGAACTGTTCCAAACCGTGCGCGAGCAGGTGCTGGCCTCGCTCGAGTCCATCCAGCAGACGGCGGCAGCCTGTGCCCGGATCGATGTGCTGGCCTCTTTCTCCGAAACCGCACGGCTCTTCGGTCACTGCCGCCCGGAAGTGGGCACGGAGGGACGCCTGATCATCCACGATGGGCGCCACCCCATCCTCGACCAGGCATTGACCGAGGAACGTTTCGTGCCCAACGACACCAGCCTTGCTTCCTCGGCCGCCGCCCAGGTCAACGGCGGGCTCTCCAGTGCGGATGCAGCTGCCCAGATTGCACTGATCACCGGCCCCAACATGGCCGGCAAAAGCACCTACATCCGTCAGGTGGCCTTGCTGGCATTGATGACGCACTGTGGCTGCTTCATCCCGGCTGCATCGGCCCGGATCGACCTCGTGGACCGCATTTTCACACGCATCGGCGCCAGCGACGACCTGGCGCGGGGACAATCCACCTTCATGGTGGAAATGAGCGAGACCGCCAACATCCTCAACAACGCCACACCGCACAGCCTGATCATCCTGGATGAAATCGGCCGTGGCACGAGCACGTTCGACGGCCTGAGCCTCGCCTGGAGCATCGTGGAGCATCTGCACAACCAGACCGGCGCGCGGACACTGTTCGCCACGCATTACCACGAGCTGACCGAACTGGCCGGCCGCCTGAAACGGGTGAGGAATTTCAACGTCGCCGTGCGCGAATGGAACGACCAGATCATCTTCCTGCGCAAGATCGTGGAGGGCGGCACGGACAAAAGCTACGGCATCCAGGTGGCCCGGCTGGCGGGTGTGCCCAGACCGGTCATCGACCGTGCGAAGGAAATCCTGCGCAACCTTGAGGAAAGTGAACTGACACCCGAAGGCAACGTGCGTCACCATACCCGCCGCGATCAGGATCGGGAAAAGCTCAAGCAACTGCCGCCCAGTCCGCAGATGGATTTGTTCAGTTGAACCCTGGCGACGACTCATACCAATTGCCGGAGAAACCCGGTAGAATTGGGGTGCGATACAATTCTTCTCCCTTCGCGCAGCGAGGGGAGAAGGTGGCCGGAGGCCGGATGAGGGGTGTGGCCATTTGGGACTTTGCGGCCAACCCCTCACCCCGTCCCTCTCCCCTTGCTCCGCAAGAGGAGAGGGTGACCAGATGTGTCACTCCGGCTGTTCTACCGGCATTCTGTGGTAGTTGGTATCACACATCCCGCTGTAACTGGCAGGGCAATTTCACCGGGCACCAAAGAGTGACGTGCCAATTCTCACGATGGTGGCCCCCTCCTCGATGGCCGGTTCGAAATCCCCGCTCATCCCCATGCTCAAGTGTGCCAGCGGCGCGCCCAGCTTGTCCTCGCAACGCTCCTTGAGCTCGCGCAGCGCACGAAACACCGGACGCGCCCGCTCCGCATCTTGAGACCAAGGTGCCATGGTCATCAATCCATGGATTTCGAGGCGCGACAACGCATTGAGCCGGTCCATTTCCTCCAGCAGCGTCTCAGGCTTGTAGCCGAACTTGCTGGCTTCTCCGACAAGGTTCACCTCCAGCAGCACCGGCATGGATTTGGCCAGTTGTTCGGCGCGTTTGTGGATTTCCTCCGCCAGATGGAGGCTGTCCACGCTGTGAATCATCTCGAACAACTGCACGGCATCGCGCGCCTTGTTCGTCTGCAGATGGCCGATCATGTGCCACCGCGCCCGCCCCGGGCACTGGGGAATCTTCACCTTCGCCTCCTGCACCTTGCTCTCACCGAAAACCACCAGCCCAAGGTCCATTGCCTCGCGGATCGCCCCCGGCGGATGCCCCTTGCTCACGGCCAGCAACATCACTTCCGCAGGATCGCGACTGCTGCGATCGCACGCGGCCTGGATGCGCGACTGGATGTGGGCGAGGTTTTCAGACAGCGACATGCCGGAGTAATAAACTTGATGCCCTCGTGTGACCAAGCGAAATGGGGGCGTCCGGTTCTACAATGCCCAAAGGACTTTGTAAGTGATCGCCAGCACACTTCATGCAAGTTTCCATCCCGTGACAACCGGATCACAGCCCCTGTCCCCCTCCTCCCCTGGCTCCTACCATGCGTGCCCTTGCGACGGCCACGCGCTGAAGTGGAGGGAACCCTCCGGCATGGCCTTTGGCCGTTGCGGGCACTGCCAAGGAATGTGGATTCGGCGGAGTTACCTGGGAGACCAGTTGCGAGACAAACTGCGAAGCACCGCCGCCTCATCGGAGCTGTTCCGCGCCACCGGCAAGCCACGGGGGCATTGTCCCGACTGCCGCAGCAGCCGGCTGCTCGCGCGAAAGGTTCATGGTGTGGAGCTGGATGTCTGCCCGCACTGTCAGGTGTTAAGTGCCGCAGTGCCGTCGTAAGAAGCGCCGTTTTCTGGCCGGATTGACAT
>CAYQCZ010000174.1:0-2003 GCA_964415955.1 uncultured Verrucomicrobiota bacterium
CCCATTGACATGGATGAGTTCAAGAACGATCCCTTTATCAAGAAGGCTCTGGAGGTTTTCATGGGCCACATCGTGGACGTCCGCGGCGGAGCCTGATTTTCAACCGTAACACTCAAAGCCAAAGATCATGTCGAGCATTGGAAAACTCATGAAACAGGCTGCGCGCATGCAGCAGCAGATTGAAGCCACACAGTCCGCACTCGCCGCACGCACAGTCGAAACCACGAGCGGTGGTGGCGCAGTGAAGGTAGTCGCCACATGCGATGGCAAGGTGAAATCCATCAAGATCGATCCCGCTGCCATGGATCCCAAGGACGCCACGCTGCTGGAAGACCTGGTCCTGACCGCCGTCAACAGCGCGCTCGATCAGGCCCGCGAGATCAACAGCACGGAGATGGGCAAGGTCACACAGGGATTCAGTCTGCCGGGGATGATGTAGAGCCGGTTCGCAGTAATCAGTGCACAGTCATCAGCAGCCGTTGCGGTTCGTTCGATTTGATCCTGCCCACTGGTGACTCACATCTGATTACTGATTACTCTTCTCAGAATGTCCTCACTTCCCGAACCACTCACCACGCTGATCGCTGCATTGAACAAGCTGCCGGGCATCGGCCCGCGTTCCGCCGAGCGGCTGGCGTTGCATCTGGTGCAATCGGAGAAGGATCAGTCAAAGCGGCTCGCCGAGGCCATTATTGGGGCTAGAGACAGGATTCAATCCTGCCAGACATGCGGCGGTTTGACCGAGGTGCAGCCGTGCTCCCTTTGTTCGGATGATCGACGGGATGCAACGATCCTGTGCGTCGTCGAGCGCGCCGTGGACATTCTTTCCTTCGAAAAGCCGGGCATTTTCAAGGGTCGCTATCACGTGCTGGGCGGACGCATTTCGCCGCTGGATGGCGTGGAACCTGAGGATTTGAAGATCGCCGAACTGGAGGAGCGCCTGGGAAAAGATTCCGTTTCCGAAGTGGTGCTGGCTCTGGCAACCGATGTGGAAGGCGATGCCACGAGTCATTATCTGGCGAAGCGGCTGGGTGCCAGAGGTGTGAAAGTCACCCGTCTGGCCCATGGACTGCCCGCTGGAAGCGGACTGGAGTTTGCCGATGAACTGACGCTGACCCATGCGCTGGAGGGCCGCAGGCAGATCGGCTGAACGGAAAAAGCAGACGGGCTTGAGTTGCGCAGGACAACTGTGCGTTAATCCACAAAAACAGAAAGGCATAGATTATGATTTTGATGGGCATTGGCGATGAAGCCGGAAGCAAGCTGGACACACAAATCGCGGCCACCAAGGAACTGGGATGGCGGCACATTGAGATGCGTGGCGTGGAGGTGCCGGGGTATCCCAAGGCCAATTTCCATGAAATCCCGGAGCCCGCCTTCGATCTGGCCTGCGCGAAACTTCAGGAAAGCGGCCTGGCGGTGTATTGCTTTGGCTCCACGATCATGAACTGGCAGAAGACGGTGGACACGCCGTTTGATGTCACCTTGGGCGAAGTGCGCCGGGCCATTCCCCGCATGCAAAAGCTTGGCACCAGGTTCGTGCGCATCATGAGCTTCAAGCCCAAGGACGACGAGGGCAGGACTCCAGCGGCTGTGTTTGAGCGTGTGCGCGAGGTGGTGAAAATGTTCCTCGGCGCCGGCATCACACCCGTCCATGAGAATTGCATGAACTACGGTGGCATGAGCTGGCAGCACGCCGAGGAGTTGATCGAGAAGGTGCCCGGATTGAAATGGGTCTTTGACACCGCCAATCCGATCTTCAATGCGGACCGCCGTGGTCCCGCCCCCTGGGGCAAGCAGGATCCCTGGGAGTTCTGGCTGCACATGAAGCCGCACACTGCGCACATTCACATCAAGGACGCCACATGGAATCCTGCGAAGAACGATGCGGATTACAACTGGCCGGGCGAAGGGCAGGGCAGGGTGCGTGACATCCTCAAGGACGCGTTTGCCAGTGGCTATGACGCGGGCATCAGCATCGAACCCCACATGGTGGTGGTGTT
>CAYQCZ010000174.1:2013-2243 GCA_964415955.1 uncultured Verrucomicrobiota bacterium
CGTGCCAATTTCGTGGAATACGGACGCCGCCTGGAGAAACTGATTGCCGACGTGAAGGTCTGAGCGGTGCCGCGGCCTCCGTCCGTTATTTCGGCGGAGCGAAAGGGATGGGCGGATCGGCCTTCGTTGAATCGCCGTCCGCCTCTTTTTCATCCTTCTTCTCCGGAAGCAGCTCCAGACGGTTCTTCATGACGGAATCGACGGTCCATTTCGTGACGAGATAGGTCCAC
>CAYQCZ010000174.1:2253-8467 GCA_964415955.1 uncultured Verrucomicrobiota bacterium
TCTCGTCGGCCAGCTTCTTTTCGAGACGATCCTTCTTCTCCTTGAACTCCTTGTCCAAAACCTCCTTGTCCACGTCCTTCTCCTCGGGCTTGGCCTCGCGGCTTTGCGGAATGTCCGCCTTCACATCCACGCTCATGTGCAGCGTGTTGTCGTCCGAATTCTTCCCAAGTTTGACGGTGTAGGTGAACTGGTCGAAGGTGTGGATCTTCACCAATGCCGGTTTGTCCAGACCTGTGGTTTCCGGTGATGCATCCCCCGGCAGCACGTCGTTGAAACTTGGGGAGGAGAGCAGGTAGTTGAAGCTGGAAGTCTTGGCGGTGTCCAGGGATTCACCCTCCTTCGCGTCCGCCAGCTTCCATTCGCCCGATTCAGTCTCACGCGAGATGGTCCAGGCGTTGGTCTTCTCCTGCGGGAGGTATTCGATGGATTTGATCCGCTCCACCTTGAAGAAGGATTTGTCCAGCCATTGCTCCGGCTTGGGATCCACCTGGCTGAAGGTTTCCGTGACCAGGCTTACGGTGTCCAGCTTGCCGGGGATCATGACATATCGTCCGTCCGGGAAACCACCGCCGAAAGGACTGTTTCTGGCTCCCTGGCGTTCATGCTCCTTGCCCAGCAGCAGCGAGTGGCTCTTGCCGGCCTTGGTCTTGAACTCCACCAGCGTTCCGGATTTCTCGCCCTTGGAGGGATCGAGCAGATTCAAACGCCCCAGATGCTGCTCGCCGAGTTTCAGCTCGTCCACCGGCTTGAGTTCCCAGACCTTGGTCAGCAGGCCGTGAATCTGGTCGAAATTCGCCGGGTAACCCTGCCGGTCCTTGACCGTCCAGCCGGATTCCTGGCGTGTCAGTGTGACGTTGTTCGTCGTGCCCTTGATGGTGATTTCCTCCACGTCATTGAGCGGGAAATCGCCGATCAACTTGGCGACGGATGACTTGGGCGCGGCCTCCCAGCCGCTGCGGTCCTTGTTGTAGAGGGAATATCCCACGCCTCCCAGCACCAGGCCGGCGACGATCAATCCAATCAACTGTTTCTGGTTCATCGTTGGCTTGAGGTTGTGCGTTTACTTCAGCGAGCCGCCGTGCGGCGGCGTTTCATGAGGGCAAGTCCGATGCCGGCAACGGTCACCACCAGGGGCATGCCCGCGATGTTGATCCATTTGGCCTTGGTCTCGAGGGCATCGATGTCCTTGCGCAGTTTCTTGCGTTCTTCTTTAAGCTGCTTGTTCACCTGCACGCCCTGTTCCTGAAGTTTCCGTATTTCCTCCTGCTGCTCGGCGGACAGGATGAAGCGCTGCGTCTTGTCCTTTTTCTGCTGGAGTTCGTTGAGCCGCCGCTGGGTTTCCTGCTGCTCCTCCTCGAGTTTTTTGATGGCGGCCTGGAAGCGGGCCTCGGCATCCGCCCTCATCTTGTTCACCACCGTGAACGGACGGTTCAACGTCGCCCGGCTGCGCATGCCGATCAGCGCCGAGTCGCCGGCCATCTGCTCCACCAGGTTTTGGATGAGCGTCAGATTGCCGTTGATGGGGGTCATGATGCGCTGGCCGAAAAAGTTCTGCACCTGCACGGAGAACTGGTCGTAGAGCATGTCGGCATCACCGATGAGCACCACGGCGGTTTCACCCTTGCTGGTCTTGAGCGATTCCTCACTGGCTGCGGGTTCGTCCTTCTTTTCTTCGGCACCATCCGCAGGCGGCGCGGATTTTGGTTTTCCTTCCGGAAAGGCCGTCTTGAAAACGCCGGTGAGCTTGATGGCCAGCGCCTTCTCGCTGTTGTCCGCTTTGAAGTCCTTGATGATCTGGTCGGGCGACATCTGCGACATCATGCGGTCCACCATTTGTGAGTTGGGTGAACTGTGGATCAGCACGGTCTTTGTCAGCCCTGTGGCGGGCGTGCCGCTGAAGGTTCCGGCAAAGGGCAGCATGATGTTGTCAATCTGACTGGTGGCCACGTCGTTGGTGCTGATGGCTTCCTGCGTGAGGTTCAGGAAACTGGCCACCTGCGACGCCCGCGCACCCTGGCCCATGCGGAGCTGGGTCGCATAGTTCATGTCCGCCACCACCCGTGCGCCGTCAAATTCAATGCCCCATGCCTTCGTCAACTGGTCGAGGCTCGAGCCGCCTGTCAGGCCGGGGAACTGCGGATTGCCGCTGCGGTCCATGATGGCCATGGGATCGAGGAAGGCGATCAGCTTGCCGCCGCGCATGATGAACTGATCGATGGCGTATTGTGTGATTTCACCGAGGTTCTTGGGATGAACCAGCAGCAGCACCTGGATCTTGTCGTCGATCTTCTCCGCACTGGTGCTGACTTCCTGCACTTCGAAATCGCGCCGCAACTCATCCACCACCACCCATGCCTGCTGTTGCTGCATCTGCCCCATCCGCATGGCCATGGGGTCCATGCCGCCCATGATCGGCAGCGACGACAGGATCCCGATGACGGGCTTTTCCTCGACCATCACGCCGGCAATGGCGCGGGTGAGATCATATTCCAGCAGCTTCTCCCTTGAGGGGGACAGGAAGGGCAGGGCGGTAGTTTTGTCGAGGAAGTTGACGGAAATGCCCAGGTAAACAAGGTCACCGGTTTGCGCCATCTGACCTTCGACGCCATCCAGCTTGGCCTTGTCCTCGGCGTCGGAGTCGGGCTCGGGGTTGAACTTTTTGATGATGATGTTGCCCTTGCCGTGCTGTTGATACTCGCCGAGCAGATCCTCGATGCGGCGGGCGTAGTTGCGCAACGGCACCGGCACGCTGTGTTCGTCCTTGGTGCAGTAGAAGCGGATTTCCACCTGGCCGCCCAGCTTGCCGAGTATCTGCTTCGTGCCGTCCGAAAGGGTGTAAACCTTGTCCGCCGTCAGATCGACCCGTGACTTCACCTTGGTGGCGATGTAGTTGACCGCCACCACGATGAGGAACATCGCGCCAAGGCCCGCCGTCGAGAACAGGATGGATTCGAGTTTTTTCTTGTTCATTGCACGTCGTTGCAAAGGTTTTTCAAATTCAACTGGTGCGCAGGCCCCGCAGGATCACGCTGGTGGCAAACAGGGGGAATCCGATGATGGACAGGAAAAAGACAATGTCCCGCGTGTCCAGCACGCCCCGTTGAAAGCCCTCGAAATGCGGCATGACGCTGAACGCCGCCACGAAATCCACCAGGCTGGGTTTTGCCCAGCGCACCAGAAGGTCGGTCACCGGCGGCCACCCGCAGAGGATCAGAAACAGGCAGATCACCACGGACAGGATGAAGCTGATCACCTGGTTGCGCGTCATGGCCGAGGTCATCGAACTGATGGCCAGATAGCCCCCCGCCAGCATGAAGCTGCCCACGTAGGCGGCGGCAATGATGCCGTTGTCCGGGTCGCCCAGATAATTGGTGGTCACCACCACCGGAAAGGTCAGCGCCAGCGCCAGGCCGAGGAAAAGCCACGAAGCGAGGAATTTCCCCACGATGGCCTGCCAGGGTGTGATGGGCATGGTCAGCAGCAGTTCCAGCGTTCCAAGCCGCCGCTCCTCCGACCAAAGCCTCATGCCCACCGATGGCACCAGGAACAGATACAGCCACGGATGCCAGACGAAGAAGGAATCCTTCAATGACGCCTCGCCCCGCTCGAAGAAGGCACCGATCATGAAGGTGAAAAATCCTGTCAACAACAGGAAGATGACGATGAACACATACGCCACGGGGGAGGCGAAATAGCTGGTCAATTCCCGTTTGGTGATGGTCCAGATGTTGCGGAGTGAATCGTTCATGCTGCTTGCTCCTTCACGGTGTCAGGGAGGGTGATGCTGCGGAATACCTCGTCCAGCCTGCCTTCCTCGGTGTGCATTTCGTCCAGTTTCCAGCGTTCGCCGGTTGCCAGCTCCAGCACCGCCCGGGCCAGCGGACCGTTGGCCCCGTCCTCCTTCTTCGGGAAGACCCTTGCGCGAACGGAGCCGCCGGACTCGCTCAGGATGACCGCGCGCTTTGCACCGGAGACCTGACCGAGCTTCGCCTTGATGGTTTCACCGGCCACGCCGGAAAGTTTGATGGTGACCGCGCCTGCCAGATCGGACTTGGCCTTGAGTTCCTCCGGCGTGCCGTTGGCCACGATCTGGCCGCGGTCAATGATGATGGCCCGTGAGCAGACCGCCTCCACCTCTTCCAGGATGTGGGTGGAGAAGATGATGGCCTTGCTCTGCCCCATGCGCTTGATGATCTGGCGCACCTCGTGTTTCTGGTTGGGATCAAGGCCGTCCGTGGGCTCGTCCAGAACAAGGATTTCCGGGTCGTGAATGATCGATTGCGCGAAGCATGTCCGGTGCAGGTAACCCTTCGAAAGCGTGTCCACGCTCTGATGCAGGACGTTTTCCAGAAAGCACATCTCCACCACGCGCTGCACGGCTCTTCGTCTGGCCTCGCCGTGGTGTCCGCGCAGTTCCGCGGCGAAATTCAGGAACCCATGCACCGTCATGTCCGTGTAGGCGGGGGCGTTCTCAGGCAGATAACCGATCAGCTTCTTGGCCTCGATGGGGTTCTCCAGGACATTGTGCCCTCCCACGGTGATGGTGCCCGATGTCGGCGGGATGAACCCGGTGATCATCCGCATGGTGGTGGATTTTCCAGCGCCGTTGGGGCCGAGGAACCCGAGCACCTCGCCCTTCTCCAGGTTGAACGAGATGCCGTTCACCGCCCGTTTCGGCCCGAACGTCTTTACCAAATTGCTTACTTTGATCATTGCCTTGTGTGCCTGGCTGTTGGCGACCGACCGGAATAGGCCATTTACGCTCAAAATCAATCCCTATTCCCGCACGGGGTCTGTTTTGACATCAAAACTGCGCCCTTCGGCGTGTTAGACAGCAGCGGCCCGATGTGTTCAAAAAAAGTTTTGAAAAAAAATGCATCGCGGCCGGTCACGCGCCGGAACCGCCCGGCAGCAGGGCCACCTCGACCACGAAAACGTCCCCGGCAATCTGCATGTCAAGCTTCTGCCCGGGTTGATGCCACTCCTTGCGCACGTAACCCAGCCCCACGCAACAGCCCATGGCTGGCGACCACACACAACTGGTCACATGCCCCGCCTCCTTCCCCACGTGCAACAACACCTGCGCGCTCTTCACCGGCATCTTCATCTCCGGCGGAAAGATCAAACGGCGAAGCTCCCTGGCCGCCTGCCCGTAGGTGCGCACCCGTGCAATGATTTCCTGCCCGATGTAACAGCCCTTCTTGTAGTGAATGGCCATTTCTCCCAGGGCCGTTTCAGGCGCCAGATTGGCATCCGTCATGTCCTGCCCGTATCTGGGAATACCCGCCTCCACGCGCGCCGTCTCCAACGCCTGCCACCCACAGGGCCTTCCACCCGCGCCCGCCACAGCCGCTGCGACCTGGTTCCAGACCGTTTCAAGCGCGCCCACCGGCACGAACAAGTCAAACCCCTCACTGCCCGTGCGCGCCAGCCGCGCCACATAAATCTCACCAAGGCCATCGACCGTAGCAACCTGCATCTGTCGGGCTTTGAGTGGCAGGCTCCCAAGCCATGAAAGCTTCTCCATGGCCGTTGCTGACTTTGGCCCCTGCACACTCAGCAGGCTGTAGTGCGGGGCGGCATCCACCAGTTGCACATCGTCCGCGATCAAATACTGGTCCAGCCGCTGCATGACGGCCTCCGTCAGGCCGGGTTCGAAATCCAGCAGGAGCTCGTTCTCCAGGCGGTAAATGTTCAGATCCGACTGGATGCGCGCCTTTGCATTCACAAGGAACGCGTAGCAGCCTTCACCGTCCTTCAAGCCGGCCACATCGTTGGTCACCTGGCCGTGTAGAAATTTCACCCGGTCCGCGCCCACCACGCAAATCCGGCCCCGGCAGCCAAGGTCCAGCAGACCGCACGTTTGCTTCAGACAAGCGTGTTCAGCCTGCCAATCACCGTAATGCAACACATCTTCGCACGGGTGATCCTGTGTGAAGGTGGCGCCGTGCAGCCGGTGATGTTCCCGCAGTTCAAGCATCGTCACAGGGCGAAGTCCTATCGTCAGAGCGCGAAGAATGCCAAAGAAAACCTTCAAAAAGATGGGGCGTGCGCCCCTCGCGGCCTCTTCCCCCAGGTCAGGCAAGACATCATGGGCTCACCCGATGCGGTGATGCTCGAATAGGAGCTGGTGACCGGGCTCGCCGCGCCGAAGCCAACGGGCGAAGGGTGGGCCGGCGGACACCCGGGGACGTTGCGACCGTGCCGGGCGGCC
>CAYQCZ010000175.1:0-8450 GCA_964415955.1 uncultured Verrucomicrobiota bacterium
TGTTTCCAGGGCATGCATGGCTCCATTGTTTCACGCCTCCTTGTCAGGTGATCATGACGCCTCAAACGAACTTGCCATGAAACCCCTTCCGGCTAGTTTCAGGTCTTCATGAACATGTCCAAGTTATTCCGATCAACTGCGTTCGCCTGTATGTTGCTGTCCGTGTTGACCCCGCTGCTGCAAGGCGCGGAGATTTCCCGGGCACCTTCCGACGAACCCCGGCAGGCAGCTCCCGTCGTTGCCCCGGCCTCGGATGAAGGCGAGCAGGCCATACGCCGCTTCAAGACCATGCCGGGATTCAAAGTCGAGTTGATCGCCGCCGAGCCCCTGCTGGCCAATGCCGTGGCTTTCACCATCGACGAGCAGAACCGCTTCTACACGTCCGAGACCTACCGATACCGGTCCAGTGTTCTCGATATCCGTCATTACATGTTCATGCTGGAGGACGACATGGCCTGCCGGACGGTTGAGGACCGGGCCAATCTGATTGCAAAGCATTTTGGCAAACGAGCCGATGATCTTGGGATTGAAACCGAGGTGATCCGTCAACTGGTGGACACGGACGGGGATGGAAAGCTGGACAAATCCACCGTGTTTTCCGCCGATTACAACTCCACCATGGACGGCATTGCCTCCGGCGTGCTGGCACGGCGTGGGAAGGTCTATTTCACCAACATCCCGCATGTGTGGGAGCTCGAGGACAAGGATGGTGACGGTGTTGCTGATGAGCGGCGTTCGATGAGCTACGGCTACGGCGTCCGGTTCAGCTACACGGGTCATGACCTGCACGGCCTGGTCATTGGTCCGGACGGACGGCTCTATTTCAGCGTGGGTGACCGTGGTGCGAATGTTAAAACCAGGGAGGGCAGGGTGCTGGCATATCCGGATGAGGGCGCGGTGTTCCGGTGCAACCTGGATGGCAGTGAGCTGGAGGTGGTGCATCGTGGCCTGCGTAATCCACAGGAGCTTGTATTTGATGATTTTGGCAACCTTTTCACCGGCGACAATGACTGTGACAATGGTGATCACGAGCGTCTTGTTTACATCGTCGAGGGTGGTGAAAGCGGCTGGCGTGTTGGCTATCAGCATGCCCCCCTGGGCAAGGCCGGACAGTGGATGACCGAGAAGCTCTGGGTGCCGCATTTTGAAGGGCAGGCGGCCTACCTTCTGCCACCGCTCGCCAATCTCTGGGACGGTCCTTCCGGGTTCACTGTGAATCCCGGTGTCGGATTCCCGGCGGAACTTGATGGACACTTCTTTCTGACTCATTTCAAGGGATCACCCGCGAACAGTGGAGTCAGCACATTCACCATCCAGCCCGATGGTGCTGGATTCAGCATGGGCCAGCAAAAGCAGTTCATCTGGAACTGCCTGCCGACGGATGTGGATTTTGGTTATGACGGCGCCTTCTACTTCAGTGACTGGCATGACGGATGGCCCAAGTCCGGCAAGGGCCGCATCTACCGTGTCACACATGCAGCGGCTGTGGCGGACCCGCGGGTCGCCGAGGTCAGGGAGCTGTTTGCGAAGGGCTTCGCGAAGTTGAAGACCAAGGAACTGGCCGCGCTTCTTGCGCATGCAGACCGCCGTGTCCGACAGGAGGCGCAGTTTTCCCTGGTCGAGCAGGCGCTCGGACGCACCATCTGGCAGTGGAAGCAGATTGAAATCCGCAAGCCCGGCAGCGCGGCCATCGACGCCCTGGAGCGCGTTGCCCAGAAGGGAACCGATCAGCGCGCGAGGCTTCATGCCATCTGGGGCATGGGCATGATCGGCCGCAAACGCCCCGAGGTCATGCGCAGCACCGAGGTCCTGCTGAAGGATGGTGATCCGGAGGTGCGCGCCCAGGCCGCCAAGGTTCTCGGTGAAACAGGCTACCTGACCGCTTATCGCTCGTTGGTGCCGCTGCTCAACGATCCCAGCCTGAGGGTGCGGTTCTTCGCGGCCAACGCGCTCGGACGTCTCGGCAAAAAGGAAGCCGTGCAGCCTGTCATCAGCATGCTTCGCGACAATGCGGACAAGGACATTTACCTGCGTCACGCGGGCGTGATGGCACTCGTGGGCATCAAGGACACCAATGCCATTGTCTCCGCATCGAATGATGCCTCACCCGCGGTGCGGATGGCGGCACTGCTTGCCATGAGGCGCCTTGAGATGCCTCAGGTGGCGCGGTTTCTGAGCGACAGCGATCCACTCTTGATCCTTGAAGCCGCCCGGGCCATCAACGATGTGCCCATCAAGGATGCCCTGCCGGAACTGGCGCGATTGATCGAGAACCCGCCCCAGCTCAAGTTCCAGCCAAAGAACACCAAGGGGGAAACCTACGATCTGCAACGCGCCTTGATGCTGCGCGTGCTGAACGCCAATTTCCGTGTCGGGCAACCTGCCAATGCCAGGGCGCTGGCCGAATACGCGAAACGCACGGGGGATGCCGAGGCGGTCATTGCCCTGGGTGCATGGGAGGAGCCGCCACGCCGGGATCGCATCATGGGTGTGTATCGCCCCCTGGCGCTCCGCGAAAGAAGGGAGTCGATTGATGCGCTCCAGCCGGTGTTTGGCGACCTGCTTGCGTCGAAGAGCGGGAATCTGGTCACAGCCGCGATTGATGCCGCGATTCAACTGCGCATGCAGGGGGCCGGACAGCAGATGGCCTCGCTCGTCGCCAGCAGTTCGGCCCCTGCGCCCGCCCGTGCCAGGGCCATCTTTGCGCTTGGAGAACTCAAGGATCCGAAATTGTCGGAAGCGGTCAAACGCGGGCTTGCCGATGACCAGGAAGTGGTCCGCAAGGAGGCGTTGCGGCAGCTTGCAAAACTTGGCGCCGATGAAGCCACCGAGCAGCTGGCCGATGTTTTGAAAAAGGGCTCCATTGGGGAGAAACAGAACGTCCTCAGCATCCTTGGCGACATGAAGAGCGGCGTGGCCGACAAGCTCGTCGGGGAATGGCTTGGGAAGCTCAAGGCAGGGGAGGCACCCAGGGAACTGCACCTGGAGATCGTGGATTCCGCCTCGAAGCGCAAGGATGCTTCCATCAAGGCTTCACTCGCGGCATACGAATCCTCCAAGCCGAAGGATGATCTTACCGCACGTTACCGGGAAACCTTGTATGGCGGTGATGCCGAGAATGGACGGAAGGTGTTTCTTGAAAAGGTGGAAGGGCAATGTTTGCGCTGCCACAAATGGCAGGGTTCCGGTGGCGACGTCGGGCCGTCCATGGATGGCATTGGGAAGAAGTATGATCGTGAATACCTGCTGCAATCCATCGTCGATCCCAGCGCGAAGATTGCCGAGGGATTCGAAAACCTGACCATCACCCTCAAGGAGGGGGGCACGTATGTGGGCATCTTCAAGGGTGAGACGGACAAGGAGCTGACCATTTTTTCCCAGGAGGAGAATGATCTGGTTCGCATTCCGAAAACCGACATCGCGAAACGCGCGACGGGCTTGTCAGGAATGCTGCCAGGGCTCGGCGAAATGCTGACCCGGCGCGAGCTGCGTGATTTGGTTGAGTTTCTCGCGCAGCAAAAATAGCCCGATCACTGCCATGGCCGCCCGCTGCACTGTTGAGGAATTCCCAAGGATGCAACGGCACCGGGCACGGTCCCTCCGGCGGTGCCTCATGGTCGTGCTGACCGCGGCAACCGTCCTCATCGGCCGTGGAGGCGCGTCAGGTGCCGAACTTCCAGACATCCGCTCCATCAAGGCGGACCTTTTCACGCCGCCAATGGAGGTTGGCAGCCCCGGCGCGGGCAGGCGAGTCCGGCAGACCACGCCGGGCTGGAGTGACTCATCCGTGCATCATGCCTTGTATCTTCCAACAAACTGGACTCCGGACAAACAACATCCGGTCATCGTGGAATATGCTGGGAATGGCGGCTACACGAACAAGTTCGGGGACATTAGCACGGGGCGTGTGGATGGATCGAACCTGGGCTACGGCATGTCCGCGGGTCGCGACTACATCTGGGTTTGCATGCCGTATGTGGAGGGGGCGGGGAAGCAGCGAACCAACGCGATCAAATGGTGGGGTGATCCGGACGAAACCGTGCGCTACTGCATTGCGACGATTGCATCGCTGGCTGCGGAATATGGTGCTGACACCAACGCTATGATTCTGTGCGGCTTTTCGCGCGGCTCCATTGCCTGCAATTTCATTGGCCTTCGGGACGAGGCGATTGCGCCGTTGTGGAAGGCATTCGTTTGCTACAGCCATTACGATGGTGTCCGCACCAACTGGCCGTATGCCGGCGCGGATCGCGCTTCAGCCCTCCAGCGGCTGCGCCGATTGAGCGGGCGGCCCCAGTTCATTTGCCAGGAGGTGACAGCCCTGGCGTCACGCAATTATCTGGAGTCCACCGGCGTGGAGGGTTCCTTCACCTTGGTGGACATTCCCTTTCGCAACCACTCGGATGAATGGATACTGCGCGATGTCGAGCCCAGGCGACGTTTGCGAAGCTGGCTCAAGGAAAACGGTCTGCCGTCGCCTTGAGCGCGCGGTCTGGAAGGCAGCTGCAAGCCGGCCAATTTTTGAAGTGCCTTCGGATGGACGCTGGACTAGTGTTCCGGCCATGAAACCCTTATCTGCAAGCACACAACCCACGTCCATGAACCGCCGTCGTTTTCTGTCCTCCAGCCTTGCTGCCGGCAGCGCGCTTGCGGCGACCTCATTGCGCGTCCGCGCCCAGATCAACAAGAACAGCAAGCTGCGGGTTGTTCAGATCGGGGTCGGTGGCGTTGGTGGCATGCAACGCAAGGGATTGAAGGATCATCCCATGGTCGAGTGGGCCGGCTTCTGTGATGTGGACGCCACCACTCTGAAAAGCATCGCCACGCAACACCCGGATGCGTTTGCCGTGGCCGATTATCGGGAGGCATTTGCCAGTCATGCGGACAAGTTCGATGCCGTGATCGTGGACACCCCGGACTTTCATCATGCGCCCATGATGATCACTGCGTTGAAGCACAACAAACACATCTACGGACAGAAGCCGCTTGTCCATCAACTGGACGAATTGCGTTTGATACGGACGGCACTCAAGGCGCGCCCCGGGCTCTTCACCCAGATGGGCAACCAGCGCGCCTGCATCAAGGGCCGCATGCAGGCCGTCGAATTGCTGCGCAAGGGCCAGCTTGGCAAGCCTGTCGAGGCCCACATCTGGACGGGATCCGTCAAGTCGGGTCATTATTTCAGTGGACCATGGAGCGAGCTGCCGCCTGCTCAACAGGTTCCCGGCAACCTCAACTGGGATTTGTGGAACGGGCCGCTCTCCAAGCCCATGCCCTACCACGAGGAGGTGGCGCCACGTCGATGGCGTTCATGGTGGCAGACAGGCGGCGGGCAGCTCGCCGACTGGGGTTGCCATCTCATCGACCTCCTGTATTTCGCCTATGATCTCCCATCGCCTGAGGCCGTCCAGACGAACACGATCCGTGCCTCTAACGACAGCCATTCTGCCTACAACCAGAGCACCATCACCTATCCCGGAGGCAACGGCTTCGCCCGTGAGAAGTTCGTGCTTCACTATAACGACGACGAAATCCAGCCGTCCTTTGCCGCGCTTGGGTTGCCGCACAAAAAGGTGGGAGCGAACCACACCATGGTCGTATGCGAGGACGGCGTGTTGCTGCTGGAGGCGAACGGCAAACTCTTCATTTATCGGAAGGGCAAATTGGTGGAGAACGAGCCGCTTCCGGAAGTGGAGCCACGTGATCATTGGAAGGACTGGGCGGACTGCTGCCTTGGCAACAAGAAGCCGCTTTGGACGCCCTTTGAAATCGGTTCACGCATCACCGAGCCTGCATTGCTCGCCGTCAAGGCCACGCGTTATCCCGGCGAGGAATTGCGATGGGACGCCGCCAACTACCGCTTCACCAATCACGATCAGGCCAACAAGGAAATCCTGTCACGGCAGTATCGGGACGGCTTTGCGCCGCCTCAGGTCTGACTGACACATACCGTATGGCTGAACTGACTCCAGAGTGTGTCTGCTCAGCAATGAAGGCCGTGTTCCCAAAGAGGAATGACGACTTCGAGTGTTCTTACGTGGAAGAATGTGCTGAGTTGAGGCATTTCGGGATCAATTCTCAGGGCCAGCTTCTGGCCATGCTACGGAAGTGGTCTGATCGAATTCTGGAAATCGACCGTAGCCCCTTGGACGATTTCCACATAAGGCACTACTCGGAGGAGCTTGGTGCCGAGTTTGTGAAGCAAAGAATTACGAATGGTTGGTGGTTTTCGTATCCTGCCTTGTTGCGCATCGCGCTGGAACTGGAGTTTGGCGAGGCTTACGTCCGTTTTGCCAATGACAGGGACGGGATTCCAAATGTGAACTGACTTCCATCAGGAGGTGTTGGGGCTAGGACCACAGCTCCCTTGATGCCAGTTTTGCCCCTTCTGCCAGACTCTTGAACTTTGCCCAGACGATGCTCGGATGGATTTCCTGTTCCTTCGCGGCGAAGGAGGCAAAGCCGCAATCAGCGCCGCCCATCACATTTTCGCGCCCCACGATCTTCGCGTAGCGCACGAGGCGTTGCGCGATGAGTTCAGGATGCTCCACCAGCGGCGTGCTGTGCGAAATGACGCCGGGCACGAGGATTTTCCCCTCGGGCACCTTTACGCGCTGCCATACGGTCCACTCGTGCTCGTGGCGCGGGTTGCCGGCCTCGAAGAGATACGCACCGGCATTGACCTTGAGCATGATGTCCACAATGTCGGCGAGGTTCATCTCATGCACACGCGGGCCGATGTTGATGCCGTAGCAGGTGTGGAAACGCACGCGGTCAGTCGGGATGCCGCGTAGGGCGTGGTTGAGTGCCTCGACACGCACCTCGGCCCATTTGCGACAGTCGGCCACGGACAGGTCTGGCTGCGAAATGTAATAGGTCAGCAGGCGCGGATCATCGATCTGGAGGATGATGCCGGCGTCCACAATGGCCTGGTATTCCTCGTGCATCGCATCGGCGATGGCGCGCAGATAATCCTCGGCGGTCTGGTAAAACTGGTTCGGCTGCTGGCCTTCGACATCGGACGGCGAGACGGCCGTCATGAACACTTCCTCTGCACCCGCCTTCGCTGCGGCGGCCTTCACATTGGCGATGTCGCGCTGGAGTGCAGCGTGGCCGCAATACTTCACCGGGCCTGTGCAGACGAGCTTCACCGGCTTGGCCACGAGACCTTCGCGCGCCTTGCGGTGCGCGTCGTAGAACTCCGGAAACGCCAGCGTTTCTCGTGACTCCACCCACAGATCTTCACCCTGCTTTTCACTCGGGCTGAAGCCGGTGAGTCGCTCGGCGATGTAGGTGAGGAAGCTCGATTTGCTCTGCTCGCCATCGTTGACGACGTCGATGCCAAGGGCGCGCTGCTGCTGGACGATGCTCGACACGGCGTCACGAACAGAAGATTCAAACACCTGCGGGTCATATTTCTCGCGTCGCTCCTTGGCCCAGAGCAGATCAAGCACGTTGCCTGGTCGTGCCAGACTGCCGACGTGGGTGGTCAGGATGCGGTCGCTGCTTCGTTTCATGGCAAATCTCCGTTCAATTGTTTGGTATTCGATTCAAAGTGTAACATGCCAGTGTGTGGTCGAGCTTCTTTCCCGTGTCGGAGCGCACGCCCTGCGCGTGCAGTTCATGGACGAACAACTCGCGCAGTCCTTCACACTTCAGCCGCACGCTGCGGCCATCCTTTCCGACGGTGGCGCTTGTGATCTTTACCGGCTGGGTTTCAATTTCATCACTGCCGTAGGCGGACGAGTAAAGGTAGGTGTAACTGGTCATCACGTAGGATGCGGGATCGCCTGCGGTGCGGACGTTCACGGGCTGTGTGAAGGTGAGTTCGAAACCATCCGGGCGCGCGCGCATTTCGTGGATGGCGAACGGCGTTGTGCCGTTCCACTTCACCCGCTGGAGACCGTAGGATTTCGTGCCGAGTGAGGTCCAGCCGCGGCTGGTCATGCCGACCATCAGGCTTCCATCAGGAGCAAATTGCAGTCGCACCAGTCCGGCAGCAAAGCCTCCGAGGAAGGGAAAGGCCGCCCCCTGATACTCGCCGTCCACCTTCTCGAGGAACACGCGGCTTATCTTCGCATCGGTGAATTCCGCAACCAGCATCTGGCCGTCGAACGGGCCGAACTTTCCACCCGCGTCGCAGGTGACGAGATCCGTGCCGCTGCGGCCCAGCTTGTTGTAGGGCAGCCACACGGCGGGCGGGCGCATCTGCGGCACCGCGCGCACGGCTTCGGGATACGGCACCTTGTTCGGGAGCTTCGCAGGAAGTTTCAACGGCGAGCCGGGCAGGTTTTGTGAGCCGACGCCTTCCTGGTTGAGAAAGAAGACACCTTTGCGCAGGTGATAAATCGGGGTCGTCATGATCCAGGTGCCCTGTTGATCCACGCAGAACATGTCCCCGGCAAGATTTGTGCCGAGTCCGCACGGCGAGCGCATGCCGGCCACCATGG
>CAYQCZ010000176.1:0-321 GCA_964415955.1 uncultured Verrucomicrobiota bacterium
CGGTGCTGGTGAACACGCTGCCCACCTTGCCCACCAGCGCGCCTTTCACCCACAAACCGCCCGTTTGATCGAGGAAGTTCCGCATTTGTGCGGCCATGTTGCCGAAGCGCGTGGGTGTGCCGAAAAGTATCGCATCATAGTCCCCCAATTCCTTCGGGCTGGCGACGGGCGCGTCCTGGTCCAGCTTCGCGCCGTATTGGCTGGCGACTTCCGGCGGCATGGTTTCCGGCACGCGCTTGAGCGTCACTTCAACGCCGTCCACGGAACGCACACCATCGGCGATGGCCTGCGCACGGGAGTAACTCGAGATGATTTCCCACT
>CAYQCZ010000176.1:331-8446 GCA_964415955.1 uncultured Verrucomicrobiota bacterium
AGTAATAGAGAACAAGGATTTTGGTCATGACTGGATGGAATGGAGGTTTGATGGTTTGCGGGATGGGGAAACTCACGCGGCGGGTCGCCGGACCAGTGCAGCGAAGGCGCGGCGTTCGCTCCAGAGCAGGAACAGGGCAAGGCCCGTGATGGCGATGTTGACCGGGTCCACAAGGGTCGCGCCTTTCATCAGGAAAATGTGGAAGCACAGGATGTTTACAATGATCGGCCCCAGCACGAGCAGGCCGAGATTGCGCGTCTTTGGAACGGCGACCAGCACGCCGCCCGTGATCTCCAGCACCTTGACGAACGCCAGGTAGCCGGTGGGAAACATCGCCCCCATGAAGAGCTTGTGCGGCGCATCCGCTGGCGAGGGATCATCCGGCATGGGGATGAAGTTGAGGAAGAAGTTCGCGCCGAAGATGATGAACGCGAGGCCGAGCAAACCGCCGGCAATGTTGGGGATGTGTTTCATGTGGGGTTCAGGGTTTTAGTTGAGATCGAACAGCAGGGCTTCCGTCGGCTCGACGGCCGTGATGGTCCATGTTCCGGGTTCTTCCGAGCTGGCGCCATCTCCAATCTCCAGTGGAACACCGTTGATCGCCGCCCTGCCCGTGGCCATTTGCAGCCACGCGCCGCGTCCCGGCCTGAGGTCATGTGTCACGCTCTGCCCGGGCTTCAACAGCAGACGATACACCTCGGCGTCCTGATGGATAATGGCCGAGCCATCGCGCCCGTCGGGCGAAATGACCAGCACCTTGGGCTGCTCCGCATGGCCCGGCTGCGGATGCCACTCGGTGTAGCCCGGCTCCAGCCCGCGCTGTCGGGGAAGAATCCAGAGCTGCAGCAGGCGCATGCCATCGCTGGCGCTGGGATTGAATTCACTGTGCGTCACACCCCGCCCGGCGCTCATGAGCTGGATCTGGCCGGGCCGTAGCACGCGCCCATGGCCCATGCTGTCCTTGTGCTGCAATGCGCCCTCCAGCACGTAGCTGAAGATTTCCATGTCGCGGTGCGGGTGCGTGCCGAAGCCCATCCCGGGCGCGATGCGGTCGTCGTTGATCACCCGCAACGAGCGAAAACCCATGTGGGCCGGATCGTAATAATCCGCGAAGGAGAACGTGTGAAAGGAATCGAGCCAGCCGTGGTTGGCGTGGCCTCGTTCACCCGATTTGCGAACTCGAATGGCATCCGTTGTCGTTTTCATGGACGGACGATGCCCCCATTTTAAACCGCTGGCCAATGCCATGTGGTTGGTCTGAGACTGACTGGAAGGCATGGCTTCCCATGCAGTCCGGTGCCGTGCAAGAAATACCCGCGGGGTCCATGGCCGGGCGGCGTCCATTCCATCAACATCACCCTTCCGAAATTCCCGGACGGCACCTACCATGGAGTCGTGTCCTTGATGATGTGTCCAATTCGGGCCGTCCTGCCTGGCGGGGCGGTGTGTTTGCTTCTGGTGACAGCGGCGGTGCTGGCCCGCGGAGCTGAATCATCGCCGTCCAGGAAGGCCGCGAAGGAAGCATCGGCCGCCAAAGGCGTGGCGGAATGGGCGCCCTTTGTGGAGCCGGATTTCCCCTTCTTCTCGTCCGTGCTGGATGCGCGGGACATGCACACCGGCTGGCCCACGAACAATCTGACACCGCGCGGGCTGATCCTGAACCTTGGCAATGATTGCTGGGTGTGTTTTGACACCGATCTGCTGCGCGTCTCCGCCATCTGGACGGGCAAAGGCGTCACGCCGGTTTCCATGGCGCAGGGTTCGTATCACGTTTACGGAAACAAGGCGCCTGAAGGGCAGGGCAAGCTGCCGGAAATGATCGGCAAACCCTGGATGACCAGCGGGATTTATCCAGGCTGGCAGATTGGAGAACAGGCGTCGCTGGATGACCCGCGCGAGCCGTGTCCTGATCCGAGGGAAATCGGCCGCGGGCCCATGGACACCGCCGTGGGACAGTTCAAAGCGGTGCGTTTCACCGGCACGCCCGGCGGCGGTGTCATCCTCGAATACACCGTGGCGGGAGCGCGTGTTCAGGAATGGATCGCCCAGCGGATGGATGAAGGCAGGCCGGTGATTTTGCGCTGGTTTCGTCTGGAACGCGTGGACAAACCCCTCTGGCTGGTGCTGGGCAAGCGTCCCACCAGCGAAAAGGACCGCCTGAATCTGAAGATGATTTCTCCGCCGGTGGATGGCGAGTCCAGGGTCATGCGTGCGGACCAGCCGGACTTCACGGTGTCGCTCAAGGTGAAACCTTCCACCAAACGCGTGGACATCTACTGTTACCTGAGCGTCGGCCCGGGCCGGCAGGACTGGAAGGGGATAATCCAGTATCCTTTCAACCAACCAGCCTCTGCGCGATGGACTGAAACCGTCACCACGAAGGGGGAGCTCTCGTCGTCAAAGGAAGCCTTCGTCATCGACCGCATCGGCATTCCCGTGCCCAACCCATGGCGTCGCAATGTGCGCCTGTGTGACATCGCCTTTTTCAAAAACGGCCGCGCAGCCGCGGTCACCTACGACGGTGATGTGTGGATGATTGACGGCCTCAAGGATGAACTCTCCACCGTGACATGGCGGCGGTTTGCCTCCGGCTTTCACGAACCGCTGGGTTTGTGCATCCGCGACGAGGACGTGTTTGTTTTCGATCGCAACGGCATCTGGACGCCGCGCGACACCAACGGCGATGGCGAGGCCGACGTGCATGAGATGTTCTCGAACGCCTTTGCGCAGACTGCGGAGACGCGTGAGTTCGCCAGCGGCATCGAGGTGGCGCCGGATGGATCGTTCATCATTGCCAAGGGTGGCCAGCAGGGCGATTCGCTCGGCAAACACAATGGTTCGGTATTGCGGGTGTCTGCGGATGGCCGCACCAGCGAGGTGCTCGGCTGGGGGCTGCGCCAGCCTTACATCGGTGTGCATCCCAGGACCGGGTTGGTGACCGCAAGTGATCAGCAGGGGCATTACGTGCCGGCCACACCGCTTCATATCATCCGCGATCATCAATACTACGGATTCCTTCCCGGTCATCTGCCCAAGGAACAATACCCCGCATCGATCGCTGATCCGCTGACGTGGATTCCGCACCCGGTCAATTCCTCGGGGTTCAGCCAGGTATGGCTGACGGGCGCGAAGATGGGGCCGTTGAACGACGCGCTGATTCACATCGGCTACAACCGGCCCGAGGCGTTTCTGGTGCGGATGAATGAACGTGGAACACGTCCCCAGGCGGCGGTCATGAGTCTCACGCGGGATTTTGCGTTCTGCCCGTTGAATGGCGCGGTGGGCATTGCGGACGGCCAGCTTTACCTCATTGGCATGCAGATTTGGGGCGGTGTGGCGAAGGAACTGAGCGGTCTGATGCGCCTGCGTTACACCGGTCAGCCCAGCCCTTTCCCGCGTGAAGTGGTGCCCATGGACAAGGGCGTGCTGCTGAAATTCGACGTGAAACTGGATGCCAAGGAGGCGGCAGACCCGGGCAATTACTCGGTGGAGCGCTGGAATTACAAGCGCACCGCCAGTTACGGTTCACCGCATTTCAAACTCGATGGCACCAAGGGCCAGAACCTCATGACACCCAGCAGCGCCTATGTGTCGAAGGATGGCCGCAGTGTGTTTGTCGGCATTCCCGACATGAAGCCTGTCATGCAGATGCGCATCGGCTGGGGTCTGAAGTCGGAGTCCGGTGCTGCTTTCGCCAACAACGCCTATTTCACCCCTTACGAACTGATGCCATTTCAGGCTGAGACGGAAGGCTTCGAGAGCGTGGCTGTTGATCTGTCGCCCCGCACCATGGCGAAGGTCGAGGATTCACCCGTGACCGTGGAGGAAGGTGCGCGCCTGGCCGAACTGCTCGGCTGCATCGCATGTCATTCCAACGACGGTTCCACGCTGGGCAAGGTGGGTCCCACCTGGAAAGGCTTGTTTGGCAGTGAACGGCTGCTGGTTGGCGGCGGCAAAGCCATGGCGGACGAGGCGTATCTCCGGGAATCCATCAAGGAACCTGCGCTCAAGGTGGTGAAAGGCTTCGAGAAAAATGACACCGGCATGCCGAGCTACGAAGGCGTGATCACCGATGCCCAGATCGAGGCGATTGTGATGTATCTCAAGACCTTGAAATGAGACGTCAACCCGCTCAACACGGCTTGGCCATGCGCTTCTGGAGTTCTTCTTCGGTGACATCTTCCTTGTGTGTGGCGAGCGTCCATTGATGACCGAAGGGGTCGGCGACCGTGCCTGAACGATCCCCGTAAAACTGGTCCTGCACCGGACGCACGTCGATTGCGCCAGCCGCCACGGCCTGCGCAAACACCGCATCCACATCCTCGACATACACCAGCAAATACACGGCGGTGCCGCCGATGGTTTTGGGGCTGATCGCACCCATCTGGGGGAATTCATCCGCCAGCATCACCGGCCCGCTGCCGATGCGCACCTCGGCATGCATGATTTTCCCGCCCGGGCCTGGCATGCGCATGAACTCCGTTGCGCCAAAGGCCTTCTTGTAGAATTCAATGGCCGCAGCGGCGTCGTTGACGATGAGATAGGGCGTCACCGCGCGATACGCGTCGGGGATGGGACTGGTGGAAGTGGACATGAAGGCATGTAAGGCCTCGATGGCGTTTCGCGCAAGAGCATGTTCGTGCTTTCGCGAAGGCCATGGACTTCGCTATCAACTCGTCCGACATGAGAAGGCTCCAGAAGCACACAGGCCATGCTGCCATTTCTGCGCTTGGCATGGTGGCGCTTTTGCTGTGGATGCCCGGTTGCAGCCCGCGCCCCGCTGCAGATGCAGGGCCTTCAAACGCACCGGCATCTGCGGTCGCCTCACCAGGCCGTGATCCGGAACAGATTTTTCACCAATGCCAGCTTTGTCACAGCACGCGCGAGATGCAGCGGGGGCCAATCCTTGAAGGCCTGCCGGCATGGTATGTGGAGCTTCAGTTGCGCAAGTTCCGCGACGGCATTCGCGGCCGCAACGATGCCAACAAGTCGGAACTGCTCATGGGCGCGGGCGAAAGCATCCTTGAAGACGAGGGGGAGATACGCGCCGTGGCGGCACACATTGCCGGACTTGCCCCACGGAAGCATTTGTTGATCGTGCGTGGCGAAGCGGAGCAGGGCAGGGTGGCGTATCAAACCTTGTGCGTCTCCTGTCACGGTGAACGTGCAGAGGGAAAACCGGAAATCCTGAGCCCGCCGCTGGCCGCTCTGGAAGACTGGTATCAACTCGACCAGTTGCGGAAGTTCAAACAGGGACTGCGTGGCCACCACCCGCAGGATGCCGGGGGGCAGGCCATGCGCGCGGCGATGGCGACGGTGAATGAAGGGGATTTCAAACACATTGTCCGTTACGTATGTGAGCGACTGGCCACCGGAACTCGTGAGAACGAACGGCCAATAGATTGACTTGTCGGGGGCTGATTTTCATTCGTGCCAAGCCCTGTTGGTTCATGGTTCCATCCCCGCACGCGCATGGCTGAAGTGGAGCTTACAGATGTCAGCAAGGTGTATCCGGCCCGCAAAGGGCCCGGGGTGACCGCCGTGGATGGCGTCAGTCTTGCGGTGAACAAGGGCGAGTTGCTTGTCCTCGTCGGCCCCTCGGGGTGCGGCAAAACCACCCTGCTGCGCATGATCGCCGGTCTGGAGGAGATCGACGGCGGCACGATCAGCATCGGGGACATGGTCGTGAACGAGATGGCACCCAAGGACCGGGATGTCGCGATGGTCTTCCAAAACTACGCCCTCTTTCCCCACATGACCGCCTGGGACAACATCGCCTTTGGCATCAAGTTTCGCGGTGTGGCCAGGGACGAAATCCGTCGGCGCGTAGAGGAGGCTGCAAGGCTCCTGAAACTGGAGGATTTGTTGCACCGGCATCCGCACGAACTGTCCGGCGGCCAGCGTCAACGGGTGGCGTTGGGGCGGGCCATTGTCCGTCAGCCTCGCGTTTTTCTGCTGGATGAACCCCTTTCAAACCTTGACGCGCAGATGCGCATCGAGACGCGCGCTGAACTGGCGCGGCTGCACGCCCGTTTGAATACCACGATGATCTTTGTGACCCATGACCAGGCCGAGGCCATGACACTTGGGCAGCGCCTTTGTGTGATGCGCAACGGACGGGTGATGCAATGGGGCACGCCCATGGACATCTACCGCAGGCCCGCCAGCATGTTCGTGGCACAGTTCATCGGCAGCCCGGGCATGAACATGGTGCGCGGGCGTCTCGAGGGGGAAGCCGGGCAGGTGGTGTTCACCGCAGGCGGAGGTGGCAATGCCCCGCTCCAGTTCCGCATGGCGGGCTTGCCCGCCTCGGCCAGCGGTTCAAACGCCGGCAAGGATCTCGTCCTGGGCATCCGCCCGGAGCATGTGCGAATCGAGGCTGGTGCCGGCGGTTTCGATGCCCGGGTGGAGGTGTGTGAGCCCATGGGACACGAGACGCTTGTTTATCTAAGTGCATCCGGACAGTCACTGGTCGCACGTGTCGCGGGAGGCACGGTCTTCAGCAGTGGTCAGACCGTGCGGGTGGCAAACCAGCCTGAGGAGGCATGCCTCTTCGACGCCGCAACTGAAAAGTTGCTGGCCTGAGGCAACAAAAAAGGACGGCCGGCTGGCCGTCCTTCTGTGTGGAATGTGATGCGCCTTCTTACTTGTTGTCCTGTTCCGGACGCCGGCGGGGTGCATCACCACCTGGGCGGCCGGGACCACGGTTTTCCTGCATCTTCGCCCACTTCTCCTGCTGTTCGGCGTTGAGGATGGGTTTGATCTTCGCATTCATGGCTTCGGTGGCTTCGCGGAATTTTGCGAAGCGCTCTTCACGCGGAGTGCTTTGATCTTCACGCAAGGCCTGGAGTTTCTTCGTCTCCTCCTCCATGACGGCCTTGATCTTGGTCTTTTGTTCCTCGGTCAGGTTGAGTTCCTTGGCCATGGCTTCCAGACGCTCGGCAGGATTGCCGCCGGGGCGTCCGCCCGGACCGCCGGGTGCGCCGGGACCTCCAGGTCCGCCGCCGAACCTTCCCATGGCTTCGGTGCGCGCCTTGGTGTATTTCTCCATCTGCTCCTTGGTCAGCACGTCCTTGAGCTTCGCGTCCGTGGCTTCGCCCAGTTCCCGCATCTTGGCGGCGCGGTCTTCGCGTGAGCCGCTTTGGTCCTGAAAGAGCGCGCGCATTTTCTCACCCTGTTCCTGCAAGATGGCCTGCACTTTTGGCTTTTGCTCCTCGCTCAGGCCGAGCTCCTCGATGATGCGCTGGCCGCCAGCGGGACCACCCGGGCGTCCGGGGCCTTCGGGGCGGCCTTTGCGTTCGCGGTTTCCATCCTGCGCGTAAGTGGTGGTGGCACCCAGCACCAGTCCGCCAAGGACGAGCGCTGAAAGCATCTGGGTGTGGATTCGTTTCATGATGAACTGTGTCGAGGTTTGGTTTGTGTGTTCTTCCGTCTGGTGCCAGCCATGGTGACGCCGGTTTTTCGTGTCCGGTTACCCGATGGAATGACGCCGCGTGCGAAGGGTGAAACGCCGGTGCGCAAAAGAATTTTTGGGCAGGCTGCCGGGGTTGGACTGGAAAAATGCGGCTTTTCGGTTGCGAACCAGTGCTTCCGGTCGCATTTTAACGGCGCGCATGTGGAACAAGCTGGTCGATGCAGTGAACCCGATCATCATCATCGCGGCCATCGTGGTCGTGGTGTTGTTCCTGTTCCTTGCAGCGGTTTACATGCGTCTGGGCTGGGAACATGACTTCTTCGGGCTCAAGCGCTGGTGGAAGCGCCGCCAGCGACGCCGCCGCCGGGTGCCGCCGGTTTACGGACCCCTGGAGCAGGAGCTGCCTCCCGACCACCCGAAGGTTTCGTCGTGATGCTTTTCCCCCGCCGGATGTGACAGTCGCCCGCGAGGGGGCGTTTCAAATTGCATCCGCCTTCCCCTGCGTCCTAACGTCTCGCCCGACATGGCTGAACATTCCACATCGCCCAATCCGGTGATGATCATTCCCTTCGGTGTCCTGCTGGCAATGATCGCGCTGGCGCCGCTGTTCTTCCCGCATTGGTGGCACAAGAATTTCTGGAAGACCGCCTTCGCACTGGGGGCGGTGAGGAGGAGGCAGTGAGGAGGGGACGAGGAGGTGA
>CAYQCZ010000177.1:0-8424 GCA_964415955.1 uncultured Verrucomicrobiota bacterium
GGCCTCGATCACAGCCGCCTCGGGGAAGGGCCGGATGACGTTGATGTGGATGGACCCCACCTTTGCATTGCGCTGTTCGCGCAGGTAGTCGCAGGCCTCCTCGATGTTGTCGGCAGCGCAGCCCAGCGACACAAAAACCGTGTCGGCGTCCTCGGTCTTGTATTCGGTGATGAGGCCGTAGTATCGCCCGGTCAGCCGTCCAAACTCCGCGTAGGCCTGTTCGAGAAAGCCGAGGATGGGCTCGTTGAAATTGTTACGGCGCGCCACGACGCCGTTCATGTGATGCTCCTGGTTCTGCACCGGCCCGAGCAGGACGGGGTTTTTCAGGTCCATCATTTCCGGCACACGGCGGCGCCTGGCACCAAACAGTTCCCGCTGGGCCTCGGTGGGGCAGTCGATCATGTCATCCGGGGCTCCCAGAAACTCGCGCAGCAGATCCGCCTCGGGCGCGAAGTAGGTGCGTTCGGAATGCGTGGTCAGCATGCCGTCCTGGATGTTCATGCCGGGGTTCAGGGTCAGCTCGTTGACCTTGCGGAGAATGATCGCCTGGTCGGCCGCCTGCTGTGCGTCCTTCCCGACCAACATGGTCCAGCCCGTGTCCAGAGCGGCGTAAAAATCATCATGGCCGCAATGCACGTTGAGCGCATGCTTGGTCAACGCGCGTGCGCCGACCTCGAGCACCATGGTGGAGAGCTTGCCGGGCGCATGATAATACTGCTCCATGGCATACACGATGCCCTGGCCGGAGGTGAAATTGACCGCCCGCTTGCCGCTGACGGCGAAGGCCGTGGCACCGCCCTGCGCAGCGTGTTCGCCCTCGGTTTCCACGGCGATCTTCGACTGGCCCCAGACATTCAGCTCACCCTGCGCGTAGGACTGCTGGTAGATCTCGCCGCCCTCGGTGGACGGCGTGATGGGATAAAAGATGCCGCCCTCGGTGATGCGGGTCTCGACATGCTGCGTCACGAGCTGGTTGCCGTTGCAGGTCACCCGGATGCCGGGATATTTCGGCTTGATCTTGGTTGTGGCTGCCTTGCCGCCGGACTTGGTGCTGGCGGCGCCCGCTGGAGTGTCGATGGTGCTGCTCATGATCTGGTTCAATGTCCACGCGTGGCGTGGAAAATACTACTCGTAAAAGAGCTATCGAGTGGCAGCTTACGCAACCACCAGTGGGAGACAAGTGACAAAACAGCCGGCAAGCCATTTGCATGGTCCACACATGCGGGTTTGACACCTGAAATGTCAGAGGGGCACGGACACCGTCCAGTTCGTGGCGCCAAACCGGACCTTGATGCATTCCTCCAGCCGCCGGGCTTCTGCGAGGTTTCTGCAGATGGCGAACGTCGTGGAACCGCTGCCGGACATCAGCGCCGCCTCCGCACCGCTTTCCATGAGAAACTCCTGGAACAACGACAGGATCGGATACTTGTGAAGCACGGGCGCCTCGAGCGAATTGTAAAACTGAGCCGCCGCATCGGTCATTTCCATCGAGGCCAGCGACGAGACCAGTCTGGTTGCGCGTCCGGGCCTTCCATTCAGGGCTTCAGTGTGGTTTCCGAGGGCCTTGTAAGCCCATGCCGTGCTGACGCCGAATCCCGGATGCATCAGCAACACCGCCCTGCCCTGCAACGCTGCAAAAGGTTCCAGCGAAGTCACCTTCTCGCCGCGCCCGATGGCAAGCGCCGGCTTGTCCTGAAGAAAGAACGGAACATCGGATCCGAGACCGGCTGCCAATGCTTCCAGACGGGCGGCGTCAAGTGGTCCGCCAAAAAGCTCGTTGAGCCCGGCCAGCGTGACGGCCGCATTCCCGCTGCCACCGCCCAGACCGGCTTCCAAGGGAATGCGCTTGTCCAGGTGCAGCCGCACTCCGTCGGTGATGCCCGCGGCTTCCAGAAACGAACCGGCAGCGCGGTGAACCAGATTGGATCGATCCACGGCCAGCCGGGGATCACTGCATGTGAGCGTGATGCCAGATGGGGCCTTTTCAAAAGTTATGGAGTCATGGAGACCGACCGGCTGCATCACGGTTTCCAGCTCATGAAAACCGTCCGCCCTCCTGCCAAGGATGTTGAGCAGGAGGTTGACCTTGCAGTGGGAATGCCGGGTGAATCCCATCAATGAAAAAGGCGCCAACGCGGTGGTTGGCGCCTGTGGTGAAAGGGTTGCTCAGTAATCAAAGACGTGAAAGCGGCTGCCTGGGATGAACGGTGCCACATCACCCGCGCTGAAACCCAGGGCATTGTCGGTGGCGAAGATGCTGTCCGCCAGCAGGCCGGGCTTGAAGTTGGTCGGATACTTCGGGTCCGAAGTCATGAAGTTGAGCGACAACAGCTGGTCAGACCGGAACGGGCCTGGGATGTAGAGGTCGCTCTGGCCGGGAAGGTTCTTGGCAAAAATGGAGTCGTAGGACGGTGCCGCGCCTTTGTTGGGGTCGGGGAGCGGAAAGGTCGCCACTTCATACGCACCCACCAGGGTGCGGACGATGGTGCGGTTGAAACCCTGGATGGCACCGAAGCTGAACGCATGGTCCGGCCCCTGCCAGACACCGGCTTGTTCGATGGACCGTCTCATTTCGCCCATGCGAAGCGGTTCGGTGATGTTGTTGAGTCCGCGCCCCAGTTTGTAGGAAGGACCGGAGCATCCCGGGGTGAGCGCCAGAACCGCCGCAAGGCAGACGGCATGGAAGGTCAGTTTGCGCATAACGTCGTCTGAATTGCCGCCACCCTACCGCCCGACGGGCACCTGTAAAGGGATTTTTCCGTCCGGCAGGCGTTCAAATGCCCAGATTGGACAGGGTTGTGCAGATGGAATTGGCCACCTGCACCAGACGGGGATGGGACTTTTCAAACTCGGCCACGGAAGCCTCCAGCCCTCCCAATGAATGGCGCAGCGCCTCCTGGTTCAACTCCATGCGTGTCGCCTCGTGTGCAGACACCTGGGCGAAACTGGCGATGCTTTCAGCTTGTTCACCGTGGGTCTTGGCCAGCTCGGCCACCTCGGCCTTCAAATGGGCCAGCAGCTCGACCAGTTCCGCCCTGCGCTCCGGGCTCAAATTTTTCGCGCCGGCGATCTGGGATTCGATCCGGTGGATGGTGTCTTGAATCATGGGTCACGCTTTCAAACTCACTTCGCAACCGGCTTCCCCGCCTCCTTCCAGGCATTGAAGCCGCCGTCCAGATGGTAAACCTGCTTGAATCCGAGCGCCTTGAAGGTTGCCAGCGATTTGGTGCTCCGTCCGCCCGAGGCGCAATGGACGAGGTAGGCTTTGTCGCGGTCCAAGGTCTTGAGCGATTCGGCAAAGTCCTTGGAATAGAAATCGATGTTCTTTGCGCCATCAATGTGGCCCTCCTCAAATTCCACGTCCCGCCGGATATCGAGAACGACAACGTCCTTTTTGTCCTGCATCAGCTTTGCAGCGCCTTTGACATCCACATGCTTCACCGCCTCGGCCGCCGATCCGTGGGAGGTGAAAAGCGCCGTGCAGACGGCACAGAGAAGGGAGACGAAGGTCGTTTTCATCGCGGTTTGTGCTGACAGATTCATAGCATCGTTTGAGCGCATTGGAAATCCCGCATTTCGCGGGAGCCTCAGCTCAAGGCCGCGCTCCTCGTCCTGTGGGACGGGGCAGCGTGCTCCATTCGCTGACCACACCCTGCCTGAAGGTGATCTCCGCCCTCACGTAGTCCCGTGGATCGTAGGTGCGCTCCAGATACCTTTCCAGAAACGGCTGATTGCCCCGATACACCTCGCGGAAGGCCCAGTAACGGGTCTCCTCCATGTAGGTGCTGTGATAAAGCCATGTGGTGGTGAGTCCGGCGGTGGTTTCCCGTTGCAACACCTGCGAGGGCGGCCCCCAAGCGATGAATACCGCGTCCTGGCTCATGCCCACCTTGATCTGGCCGTTGTCCACCAGTTCCTTCCACTCCGCACTGAGGGCCTCATAGGCGGCGGATCGCTCCACGCGCCGGGTCTCGATGGTGGAGGATCGACAGCCCGTGGAGACAAGGACGGCCAGGAGGATGAGCGAGGGCCAATGCATGATGTAAGACCGACGATGCCGGTGAGATTCAGTATTCAGGATGACGACCACGGGTGGCAGCACGGGAACCAGCATGAGGCACAATCCATTTGCTGTAAAGCAGCCCCCCCGCTACCCTCACCCGTCATTATGCCAACGCAAGCATCGCCTTCACCCGGAACCGCCTGGCTTTTCTACGCGCTCATGACCGTGTTCGCCTGGGGCGTGTATGGAGTCATCCTCCACAAAGGCCGGGGTTACATGCCCATGGGCCCGGAGACGCCCCATGCCGGCCTGAAGGCATTTCTTTTCGTCTGCATCGCCTACGCAGTGATCGGGATCGTCGCCGCGGTGGTCCTCCAGATGCGCGGGTCGAACTGGAGCTTCACCCGAGCCGGCATCAACTGGAGTTTCGTGGCGGGCGCCGCCGGGGCTGTTGGCGCATTCACGCTGGTCCTGGCACTTGGCGCCGCGGCGCAGATTTACAAGGGTGCTGCGGCCGCCGCCGTCATGCCCATTGTCTTTGCGGGTGCGCCGGTGATCAACACCATCACCGCCATGACCCTTCACCCGCCGGAAGGCGGCTTCAAATCCCTGCCCATGCCGTTCATTCTGGGATGCATCCTGGCCGCAGCCGGTGCATTCATGGTGGCGAAGTATGCCCCCTCCAACACCGGTGGACCGGCCAAACCCGCCCCGGTGGCATCCGCCCCCGCAGTCCAGCCGGGCAAGTGACTCAGGCCATGCCGGCAGGCCTTCCCAACCGCGAGACGCTGCTGGCGGGCCAGTTGGAAAGCCTCCGCACGCTGCTGGGAGAAGTCGTCGGGATCAACGCGTTTCAAACCCGCAAGCTGGCGGGCACCGGCCTGACAGACAGCCTCGGCAGCATCGAGGAGTTCATTGGCTCGGCACCTTTCACCACCAAGGAGGAGATTGTCGCCGATCAACGGGCTCATCCGCCCTACGGCAGCAACCTCACGCATCCGCTCGCGAACTACACGCGCTTTCACCAAACCAGCGGCACGGGTGGTTCGCCCATGCCGTGGCTGGACACCCCCCGAAGCTGGGATGCCATGGCGGAAAGCTGGATGGAGGTGCATCGAGCCGCAGGTGTGACCGCTGCGGACAGGGTGTTCTTCGCCTTTTCATTCGGGCCGTTTCTCGGTTTCTGGCTGGCGTTTGAGTCGGCCGAGAGGCTGGGCTGCCTGTGCATCCCGGCCGGCGGATTGAGCACCGCGGCGCGCGTGCGGATGCTTCTGGCCCACCGCGCCACAGTGGTTTGCTGCACGCCCACCTATGCCCTGCGCATGGCGGAAGTGGCCCGGCAGGAAGGACTGCGACTGGATGACGGTTGCGTGCGCACGCTCATCCTGGCCGGCGAACCCGGGGCCAGCATCCCGGCCATCCGGCAACGCATCGAATCGCTTTGGGCCGGCGCAAAGCCGTTTGATCACCACGGCATGACGGAGGTCGGGCCGGTGACCTTTGAATGTCCCGGGCAGCCCGGCGTGTTGCATGTCATAGAATCCGCGTTTCTGCCTGAGATCATTGACCCGGCCAGCGGCGAAGCGGTGCCGCCCGGACACTGCGGCGAACTGGTGCTGACCACCCTGCGGCGCACAGGGTCGCCGTTGTTGCGCTACCGCACCGGCGACCTGGTCAAGGCCCGCCTGCGAGAAACGCCGTCCTCCCCATGTGTCTGCGGACGACATGATCTGGCGCTGGAAGGAGGAATCATGGGGCGTGTGGATGACATGGTGGTCGTGCGCGGCGTGAATGTCTTCCCCAGTGCCATCGAGGAGATCATCCGTTCCCAGAGCGGTGTTGCCGAGTATCGGGTGACGGTCTCGACCCGGAACGCCATGACCGAGCTTTCCATCGAGGTGGAACCTTCAGCTGAACTGGCGGCGGACGCATCATCACTGGCGGCCCGCCTTCAAAAGGCGCTTCAGGAATCACTGTCGTTGCGCATTCCTGTGAAAACGGCACCGGCGGGAACACTGCCCCGGTTTGAGCACAAGGCGCGAAGGTGGCGGCGGGCGGAAGGTTGAATGACCGCTATTTTCCGGCAGCGGCGTTCTTCTTGACGATGGTCTGGATGTAGTCCGTGAGCGTGTGAAGCTCGAAGGGTTTCCAAAGGATCAGCCCTTTCACGCTGCGGATGAAGGCATCGATCTTGGAGTCGCCACGGTGACCGGTCATGAAAATGAACCGCTTGCACAAATGAGGACGCACCCGCTCCACGGCCCGGAAAAACATGTCCCCGGGCATGGTGGGCATCACCATGTCGCAGAGGATCACGTCGAAGTCCGTTGCCATGACGTGTTTGATGCCTTCCACGCCCGTCTTCACCACGGTCACGAGATGGCCTTTCGAGGCAAAGTGATCCCGCAGCAACTCGGAAAGGGTGTTGTCGTCATCCAGGATCAGGATTTTATGCCTGTCCGGCGGCATGTCCTCATCAGGAACTTCATGGGTGACTTCGGGCTTGGGGATGTAAAATTTGCGTTCCATAACCAAGAGTCGTTGTTCCGCTTCACGCCAGCAGTGCCGGGAGTGTCTGGTGCGCGAGGCGGGGGTCGAACCCACAACCTTCGGCTTCGGAGGCCGACGCTCTATCCAATTGAGCTACTCGCGCGACCCCGAGATCGCAGGTAACACGCCTTATAGTTCCCCCATTATGCAAGAGTCCACATCACCTGCAAGGAAATCCACGGCTGTCATGAGTGCGACCTACACGACGTCCGGCTTCGTCCCCGCGCCGCATTCATGGCTCCATCCAGCGCTTGCCACAATCCTCCCTTTAGGCTGTTCTCTTGCCGTCCTTTTGAACTGCAAACTTACTCAGGCGTATGAATCGGAACTCTGAACCCACGGAACGCAGCTCCTGTGAACTGGCGATGCTCGCCGTCGCCTGCCTGTCCATCTGGACGATCGGCACGGGGATTGTCATGGACAATTTCTACCTCGCTGGCGCGGCAGCCGCAGTCCTCCTTCTGGTCGTGACCACATTCATGCGGCGCGGCGAGCAATAGCCCGCTGGCACGCGCTCAAGCCAGTTTCACCACGCCGCCGCCACTGCAGACCTCCCCGATCAACCACGCGGGATGTCCCTGGGCTCGGATGAATTCCACTGCGGCGTCGGCGTTGTCCGCCCCCACGATGGACACCATGCCGATGCCCATGTTGAAGACCTGATACATCTCCGCCTCGGCCACCTTGCCGCCCTTCTGCAGCAACGGAAACAACGGCAGCATGTCCCAGGTGCCCCTGCGGATGACCACGTCGCACTTGCCCGGCAGCACGCGCGGGATGTTGTCGATGAACCCGCCGCCGGTGATGTGGGCGAACGCCTTCACCGCCTTGCGGCCGCGGAATTTGTTCAAAAGCTTCTGCACAAGCGGTCCGTAGCTCACATGCACTTTGAGCAGTTCCTCGCCCACGGTGCATCCCAGTTCGGCCACCCTGCTCTTCAACTTGAGCTTCATCTGATCGAAGAGAATCTTGCGCGCCAGTGAATAGCCGTTGGTGTGAAGCCCGCTGGAGGCGATGCCGATGACGGCGTCGCCCCGCCTGACGGTCTTCTGCCCGTTCAACATGCGGGACTTGTCCACGGCTCCGACGATTGTGCCGCTCACGTCATATTCACCAGCCTGGTAGAAGCCCGGCATCTGCGCGGTCTCGCCACCGATCAATGCGCAACCGTTGTAGGCACAGGCCCGGGCAAAGCCCTTGATGATCTCGGTGAAAACGTGCGGCTCGAGCTTCCCGGTCCCGAGATAGTCGAGGAAGAACAGCGGCTCGGCACCCAGCACGGCGATGTCATCCACGCAATGATTCACGAGGTCCTCGCCAATGGTGTCGTGCTTGTCCATGGCGAAGGCGATCTTCAGCTTGGTGCCCACGCCATCCACCGAGCTCACCAGCACGGGCTGCTTGAATTTGCGCGTGTCGAGGGCGAACAACCCGCCGAAGCCGCCCACTTTGCCCATGACTTCGCGGCGGTGTGTGGCGGCCAGCAACTGTGGTAGAGTGGCCTTCACGCGGTTGCCGAGGTTGATGTCCACGCCTGCGCGTGCGTATGCGCTTTTCTTCATTTTGATATGCTCAATTTTGAGTGACTGCCCCCCTTTGCCTAACCACCAGGAAGAGTGTAGAAATCCCAAGCGTAAAGGGAGATGCAAGGGTCAGCGAAAACATGAATTCCAAAGGAATCCACAAGGTAAGATCTGTTGGGCGAATGGTGAAGTCATGCAAGACGGCCTCGTGAAACAGGTTTGCCAGTGATGTCAGCACAGATGCCGAGATGCAGGCAATCCACCACCCGTGGCGCAGTTGCCTTAAGGCGATATTAGTCAGCAGCGCAAAAAGAATTGCGATCCCTATAAACGTTGCCAAATCCTGTT
>CAYQCZ010000178.1:0-8351 GCA_964415955.1 uncultured Verrucomicrobiota bacterium
CCGATCCCTACATCCTCATGCTTGGCGGGGAGTTCATCAAACACGGCCCGCAGCAGATCGCCCGCATGCGTGTGGTGGACAGGAAGTTTCCCGGCTTCGAGGGTGTGAAGGAGGATTTCTCGCTGAATGAGGAGTGGTATTCGCTCAAGGAATTCCAGCCAAACCTGCATGTGCTGCTGGTGCAGGAAACCGAAGGCATGAAGGGCGATGAATACAAACGCGCCTCGTATCCGGCCACATGGGCGCGGACTCACGGCGAAGGACGCGTTTTCTACACCTCCATGGGGCACCGCGAGGACGTCTGGACGAACGAGATTTTCCAGAAAATCCTCATGGGCGGCATTCACTGGTCGGTGAGAAACCTTGATGCGGATGTGAAGCCCAATCTGGAAAAGGTGACACCGGAGCACCGCGAGCTTCCACCCATGGCACCCGCCAAGGCTGCGAAGAAGTAGATTCGCAGGAACTGGCCGGGATTTTACGCGCGGACTTTCAAGGGCGCGCCAGCAGCGCCCGGCTGTCCATGGCGGTGGCGGCCTGGTAGTCTGCCACCGCCCGGAAATACTCGGCAACAGCCTCAACCTCGGTGGTGCGCGCATCGAAGGCGGCCTGCTCGCGGATTTGCAGTGAAAGCAGATCGGCGGCACCACGCCGCAGCCTTTCGGCCTCAGCCTCCTGGAGTTCCAGGGCCAGTTGTGAGTTGAGCCGGGCGCGCTGAATCTGTTCCCATGCCGCCGTGATGGCGGATGCCGCATCACGCACCTCCGCGGCGATGCGATCCCTGGCAAACCGCTCTTCAATCGCGATCTGCTCGATCTGCGCCGTCACCTCGGCCACGCGTCCCTTCGCCTCGCTTCGTTGCAGGGGCAGCTTGAATTCAAGGCCCAGCAGCGTCTCAAACTCGCCCTTGTCCCGATACAACGACTGGCCGATGTCCTGGGACAGGGTGACGCCCGCATCGAGCTGGGGCAGCAGCTGGTTCCGGGCAAGACGCATGTCGATGCCCAGTTTCTCGGCCGCCAGTTGAATGCGGCGCACCTCGGGACGAACCTCGACGGCCACCTGAATATCCCGGTTCAAATGATCCAGGGCTGGCTCACTGGTCTGAGGAAAGCCTTCGGGCAGGCTCTCACGGGAGGCAATGAGGGGCGTGTCAGAGGCATCCCGGTGAAAGAGGGACAGGGCGATGGCGGCGGCCTCAAAGCGGCGCTGGGCCTGCACCAGCGAGAGATTCCGTGATACGATCAGCCTTTCGTTGTCCTTGAGGGTGATCTTGGGAATCAACCCGCGGCTCACCTGGTTGGTGAGGGATTCCCCCCGGTCATTGGCCACGCGCAGCAGTTCCTCCGCCAGCATCAGCCGTTGTCCGGCGGCGAGCCATGCGTAATAACCCACGGTCGCGGCTCGGATGAAATCCAGCTGCTGGCGCTGGATCAACGGATCGGCCAGCTCCCGGTCGAGCCGCGCCTTGTAAACGGCCGCGCGGCGGCGGTCGATCGAGCCGTCACGCAGCAGGGGGAGTTTGAACCCTATCTTGGGCTCGCCCGCGCCCTGCGTCCGCAAGGGATCGTAATTGGGCAGCGAACCGCCACGGGTGATGCGGTAGCCTCCAAAGACGGTGCTGCCCCACCATCCGGTGAACTGTTCGAAACCCATGTCCACGGTGGTGGAATCGTAGTAACCCGATGGATTGCTGAAGACACGGGCGAACTGGTTGAAATCGAACGGGGCGCGGGCGCTGCGAAGGCGTCCGTTGGCGATGTCGCGTTCGATCAGTGCCGCCAGCATGGGCGGATACTGGTTGGTGACACCGGACAGGACCGCGTCCAGTGTGAGCGGCTCGGCCGGGGCTCTGGTGCTCAGGCAAAGCCACGACAGCAGTGTGATCAGGCTTCGCCATGTTGTGAGGGGATGAGCCATGTCATTTTGATTGTGGCTCCAGTTGGTCCTCCGAGAGAACGGGGGGGAATCCGTTCATCTGCCGCCAGATTTCAAACCAGAGCGGCACCTGCCTCAGAAGCACCCAGCCATTGGCGCGCACGCCCTGCCGCAGCCATACAGGGCCGGGCCATGGCACCGTGCGGGTCGATCCGTCTTCGAGATGGACAACATCGGGCTTTTCGGCGACCAGCATGCGGAACTTGCCCTTGCCATTGTCGGTGGGGTCCACCAGCACGACCTCGCCGCCGAAGGTGCCGCGGGCGATGCTCGGCCATCCGATGAGCTGCAGGGCCGGCCATCCTTCGAATTGAAGACGCACCGGGCTGCCCTCACGAATGACTTTTCCGTCCGCATCCACTTCGCGGGTTGTGATCAAAGGCATGTCCAGACCGCTCACCCAGATTTCCGCCATGCGGGTGTCGGTCCGGGCGATGATGGTGCAGAGCGGTGAACCGGCCCTGAGAAACGTGCCTTCGGTGGCCTGCATGCGGAAGACCACGCCGTCACGGGGTGCGGTGACCTTTTGCATCTGTGTCTGGTTGATCTGTATCTCAAGGGAAACCAGGGACTGCTCGACCGATGCCAGTTCGGCGCGGGCGGAATCCCGGCTGGCGGAGGTGGCGTTGATGGACGCCTGGAGGTCCACCGGTGTGCGTTCAAGGTCCGCCTGCGCGCGGTCGAGTTCCGCTGCCTGGCGGTCCCTTTCGAGCAGTGCGAGTTCATACTCGCGCTGGGAGGCAAGGCCCCGGTCATCCTCATACAGGGCCTTGATGCGGTCGTATTGTTTTTGTGCGGTTTCGGCGGTGATCCTGGCCGCAGTGAGGCGTGTTTTTGCCGCTGCGATGGCCAGCGGCATGGCCCGTTCCTGCTCCTTCAACTGCGCCCCCAGGGAGGCAATGCGGGTGAGGTTGGCATCGCGTCTGGCCAGGGCGGCGTCCTGCTGGCGTTTTAGATTGCCGAGCAGGTTGGGGTCGTTGTCCAGCAGCTCGAACAACACCTCTCCGGCGCGGACCTCCTGACCTTCGACCACATGGGCCTTGTGCACACGCCCGGCCAGCGGTGCCTCCAGCGTCACGCTTCGTTCCAGCGGGTCAAATGCGATGATGCGCCCGGTGCCGCTGATGAACTGCCGCCAGGGCAGAAACAGCAAAGCCACCTGGCTCACGACGAACCCCAGCGCCAGCAGCCTTGCGAACCACCACAGCCACCGACGGGATCTGGAGTTTTCAATCGCCACCAGCCCCGAGCGATGATCCAGCATGGGCATGGGGGCAAGGTCCGCCCTTCCTCCCTTGTCAGCCCATTCGATCTTCACTTGGTCTGTGCTCATGCGGGGGGCTGGGAGTGGGATTGGCTGAGATGGCAGTCGCCAAGATTCAGCACCGAGTCGCAACGGGCCAGCAGATCGGGGTCACGGGTCACGAGGATGACTGTCCAGTTCCTTGATTTGTCGAACAGCAGGAGCTCCAGTGCCGGCAGGAATTCCACATCCATGCCCTCCAGGTTCTCATCAATGAGCAGGAGCCGGGGTCTGCCAACGATGGCCCTGGCCAGCATGACCAGATTGCGATGGGCGCTGGACAGGGGCGCACCGCCCGCCTTGATGTGCGTGCCCAACCCGTCCGGCCAGCGGAGCAGGGCGTCGAGAAGCCCCACGTCTTTCAACGCCTGCTGCACGTCCTGATGGGAGACATCGCTGCGTCCAAGGCGGATGTTGTCGGCGATGGTGCCTTCGGCCAGTTCATGGCCGCGCACCAGCGCCACGTCACGCCGGATGGCGCTGATGTTCCAGTGGCGCAGGTCCAGTCCACCCAGGATTGCGGCCCCGCTGGTGGGGTTGCGCAGTCCGGAGAGGATGTTCAAAAGCGTGCTGGCCCCATGTCCTGCCGCACTGGCGATGCCGACACGATCCCCGGGGCGGATGCTGAAACAAAGGTTCTCAAACACCACATGATCCGGATCATAGGCAAAGGTGAGGTTGTTCAGTTCCACGGAGAAACCACCAGTTTCCGCCTGGCTGGGTGTCTCGCCGCATTCGCGTTCCACCGGCAGATCGACCAGATAACCCAGCTTGTCGATGGCCGCCATGGCGTCATACCATTTTTCGAGGTGCTTTCCCATCTTCGCCAGCGAGGCGACAATGCCAGCGAGGATGAGTTCGCTGGCAACCAGCTGGCCGAGGGTCAGTTCACCGCGCAGCACCAGCCAGCCGCCCAGCGTCAGCAACGCGGCGCTGGCAATGGCCTGGACCCCCAGCAGGGCGAGGATCTGGCTGATCAGGACGGTGAAATGGGCGCTGCGCGCGGCCAGGTATTCCGCCACCAGCTCATCCACCCGGTCGCGCGCAAGTGCGGCACCGCCGCGTGTCCGGAAAAGGATCGGATACATGACAATCTGCTCCAGCCAGCCGACGACAGCATGCTTGGCGTAGGACTCGCGGATGCTGGTGTTCACACCTCGTCGCATGGGCACGAACACAATCAGCGCGATCATCAGCGACAGCACCACGGCGAACATCATCAGCAGGGGATGGTAAATGCTGAGCACGACCAGGCCGATCAGCGTGCTGAACACCACGTTGATGCCATCCAGCAGCAGAACCGCAGCGCTTTTCTGCAGCACGACGACATCAAAGAAACGGTTCACCAGCTCCGGACTCTGCTTTTCAGCCAGTGCCTCCATGCGCGCCCGTGGAAGACGGTAGGCGAGGTCGGCCGCCAGCCTGACAAAGATGCGGCGCTGGATCAGTTCCATTACATAATCCTGTGCAGCGCGCACAATCGAGAGCAGTCCCAGCAGGAAGAGAAGGGCGATGGAGAGAATGACAAGGGCCTGGACGTAAACCCGTTGTTCGCCGCCAAAGGCGATGCTGTTGACCACCGCATCCACCGCCAGCGGTGTGGCGAGATACAGGACACCCGCAATGATCGAATAAACGACGATCGCCCCGATGTCCCTGCCTTCCGGGCGGAAAAAGGCAATCAGGCGGCTCAACGGAGACGGATGCTCCCCGTGATCATGCTTTTTGCTGTTGCTGGCAGTCATCAAATTGCGTTCGGTGCGCGCTGCGACTCCCGTGCGGCCGCGAAACTATAAGGGCTGTGCACCGCCCGTCAAACGGGAGCATCTTCAAAATCGCGCTTTTGGACATCCGAAGCGGCGGTTTCATTCAAAGCCCCCGTAAAAAAGCCTTTTGGTTTGATCTCTCGGGGGCGTTCTTCCATCGTCACGAAGGCTTTGAACAGCGGCAGTCCGCTTCACCGCGACATCCCATGAACTGGTATTACGCAGAAGGCAATCAACAACGCGGCCCGGTCACCAGTGCGGAGTTTCAACAACTGGTGGCCGACGGAAAAATCACCGATGCCACACTGGTATGGCGTGAGGGCATGGCCGCCTGGCAGCCTTACGGCCAGATCAGGGCCGCCGTTCCAGCCACACCGCCCGCGCAGCCTCCGTCCCACGTCCCCACGGAGACAACCCCGGTGAGCACCCCATCTGCCGGGCCGCAGGGATGGACACCGCTCCAGCCGGAGTTTGGAAAAGCCAATGCCATGGACCGTGTGAACGGCCCGTCCATCGGGCTCATTGTGACGGCGGCGTTTGGGTTCATGATCGCACTGGGCGGGCTGGGCCAGGGTGTCCTCGGGATTGGCAAATTCACCATGCCACCGGATGTGCCGCCGGAGGTGGCGCGCATGTTCGAGAACATGGGCGGGGCCCTGGGCATCCTTAATGCCGTCTTCATCGCGGCGCTCAGCGCGGTGATTCTCATGGGAGCCCTGAAGATGCGGAAGCTTGAGAGTTACGGCCTCTGCATGGCGGCGTCGATCATCGCCCTGGTGCCCTGCGTTTCCCCCTGCTGCTGCATCGGCCTCCCGGTGGGCATCTGGGCGCTGGTGGTGATCAGCAGCCCGGACGTGAAACCCTACTTCGACTGATCCGTCTCAACGTGCCGGCCGCCCCGGGCGAGTTGATCGGCAATCCTGCGATGCGCCGAGCTGAAGGCCGCTGAGGCGAGTTCCTGCGGGGACATCCACTGCTCGTGAGGGTTCAGTTTGCGCCGGGCGCTCCTGTCCGACGCCCTGAAGACGCGCAATTCCATGCGGTAACGCGTGATGCTGTGTCGGATGGTCAGAAACGGCCCGTCAGGCGGCACGGTAATGCCAAAACGCTCCATCGCACGTGCAGTCAAACCGCCCTCCGCTTCATCCAATGCCAGGGTCGGGAATTCCCAAAGTCCGCCGTTCACTTCGCCAGCCTGGCGTCGCCGCACAAGAAACCTGTCGTTCCACCCGATGACAAACGCCGCAAACGTCCGCAGTGTGGTCGGCGGGCGTTTGCCCAGGGCGGGCAGCGCGCTGGTCAGGCCGTGTTTGCGGGCCAGGCAGCCCACACGCAACGGACACTTCCCGCATTGTGGACTGGCGGGCTGGCAGATCAACGCGCCCAGCTCCATCAACGATTGATTCAACATGGAACAGGTGCCTGAGAACAGCAGGCCGCGTGATGTGGCCGCATCATCGGGACAGGGCAGGGGCACTGCCGAGCGGACCAATCGTTTGGCGAGCTGCCAGAGCATCGTGTTGACGCCCGTGTCCTTCGGGTTGCCATCGATGGCAAACAGGCGGGTCAGCACGCGGATGACATTGCCATCGAGAATGGGCGAGGGCTGATTGAAGGCGATGCTGGCAATGGCACCCGCGGTGTAGCGGCCAATGCCGGGCAATGCCATCAGTGCTTCAGCCGACTGCGGCAATGTGCCGGCAGAGTTTTCCATGAGCATCTTTGCGGCTCGTTGGAGCATCCGTGCACGTCGGTAGTAACCCAATCCCTCCCACAATTTCAGCAGCCGCGATTCCTCCACCGCCGCCAGCGAAGCCACATCGGGCAACTCCTCCATCCACCGTGTCCAGTAGGGAATGACCGTGCGGACCTGGGTCTGCTGGAGCATGATTTCCGAGACCCAGATGGCATAGGGATCCAGCGTGCGCCGCCAGGGCAGGTCACGCGCTTCCGCCACGAACCAGCCGATCAACCGCGAGGCGATGCTCCGCAGTCTGGCCGGTGAAGTTGGACGTTGAACACCTGCCTTTGAAGGCTCAACGTCTGGCTTCGATTTTGCGGGGCTGCGGCCTGGCACGTGCGGACTGTAGCCGGGCACCCCTGCGCTCACAACCATGGCGAAACCGCTCACATCCTACACCTGCAAGCTCACCGACGACCAGGCCGCCGCGCTGGAAGCCCATGTGAGGGGTCATCCATTCAAACTGCGTGACGTGCCTTACGCCCGCTTTGCCGGCGAAAAGGAAGGCGTGAACCTGGTGTTTTACAACAGTGGCAAGCTCGTCGTTCAGGGCAGGGGCACGCAGGAATTTGTCGAGTTTGTGCTTGAACCGGAGATTCTCAAGGAGGCCCGTATTGGATACGAGGCGGCGTTGAATCCCGAGATGTTTCTGCCGCGCATCGGTGTGGATGAAAGCGGCAAGGGCGATTTCTTTGGACCGCTGTGCGTGGCGGGCGTGTATGTCAACGAAGGCGTTGTGCGCGCGTGGCAGGATGCGGGTGTGCAGGATTCCAAGAACATCTCCAGCGACCGCCGCATGGCCGAGTTGGCGAAACTCATCCGCGAAACGCCCGGCTGTGTCAGCAGCGTGGTGCCCATTGGCAATGAGGCATACAACCGGCTCTATGAGAAAATGCGCAGCGTGAACCGCATGCTGGCCTGGGGCCATGCGCGTGTGATTGAGAATTTGCTGAACCAAAGCGCTCGCCTTTCCCCGCCGCCTGTGCGGGTGGTGCTGGACCAGTTTGCCGCCACGGAACGCACCGTCCAGTCGGCCCTGATGCAACTGGGCCGCGGCATCGAAGTGATCCAACGGCACAAGGCCGAGTCGGACCTGGCTGTGGCGGCGGCGTCCATACTGGCTCGGCATGAGTTCGTCACCCGCCTTGCCAGCCTGGGAAAATCACTGGGACAGACCTTGCCGAAAGGCGGCGGTGCGCAGGTGGATGCCGTGGCAAAGACCCTTGTTCAGGAGAAGGGCAGGGATGTGCTGCCCAAGGTGGCCAAGATGCATTTCCGTAATTCCTATCGCGCCCTTGGACTGCCCGAGCCGGAGCGGAGCAACACGTGGCGGAAGTAGATGTCCAGGGCAGGGCTCGCTGTCCTCTGTGAGCTGCACATTGAAAGGTGGCGTCGGTCGCGCTGCGACCGACGTTGCCTCGCAGCGCGAGGCAAGCCACCTACAGGCGCACGGAGTGCCACGCCCTGCCACCGCTGACCAATGCTCGCGCCCGCCAAACATTGCGATCCCATCAACTATAACGATCTTGAGTCACACCAGATTACAACCCCAGGCTTTCGCTGTGGTGTTTGCGGCAGACGGAGACGTATTTTTCGTTGCCGC
>CAYQCZ010000179.1:0-651 GCA_964415955.1 uncultured Verrucomicrobiota bacterium
CCCCATCGCCGTGGTGTGATAATGCGACGGACTGACACCGGGATTGTCGTAGGAATTGATGTCGTAAACCTCCCACTTGGCCCAGTGCAGGTGATGCGGGATCGGATTCAGGTTGTCGAACTTCTTCGACACGATCGGCCAGGTCGGATTGCCGAACAGGGATTTCGAAAAGGCCGTCATCTTCCCGCCGATGACCGCTTCCGGATTGGCGACGATCAAATCCTGCAGCGAGATGACCCGGCCGTCCGGCGTGAGGACGTGCGCTTCCCCTTCGCGGAACGGCGCCTTGTTCGTGCGGGTGTCGATGACTCCGGTCACGATGGGAACGGTGCAGCACATCCAGAGCTCATCGAGCCCGGTCCCGCCCATGTAGTCCGGATAGTAGGACTGCGCATCCAGGCGGATTCGTTTCCCGGGCGTGCAGAATGTCCGGCCGGCGTAACGGTGCAGAAGCTGCAACACCCCGCCGTTCTGATTGAGGCAATCATCGAGAACGGAATCCGGTCCGGCGGCGGACCCGTCGATTACAGCTTGTCGGGGATACTCGTGCAGTTTGTCCGGGAGAATTGACGTTGAAGCAGCCATGGGCAATGAGTTGGGGAAATTACGTATTTTGATCTTCAAGAAACACAACGAGTCGGGCCAAAGCCC
>CAYQCZ010000179.1:661-2700 GCA_964415955.1 uncultured Verrucomicrobiota bacterium
CTGACGATTCGCGCCGACTCGTCAAGTCAAGCTGTGTTTCGACTGGGATGCACCCGAATCTTTAGCGGCTTTGGAGCGCGGCGTTTACGCCGCTTCAATGTCGCCTTGCAAATCGGGGCTCGAAGCAGCGTAAACGCCGCGCCCCGCAACATCCTTGCTTCACCGATCGGGTGAACCGTTCAGCACGTCGCCAAGAATTGAGGGGGATGCAGATCCGCGTGACCGAGATCGGATGACCAAACCCGCCCAGAAGGTTTCGTGGACCGCTGGATTGTTTACGGCAAAGTGGACGGCCACCAATACTTCACTGCGAAGGAACTGACCGTGGAACCCGGCACCAAGTGCACCATCAAGGACAAGGGCGCCTACGGTCTCATTTGCGTGCAAGGCAAAGGCACCATCAACGGCCTGCCGCTCAACAGTCCGAAGCTTATCCGCTTCAACGAACTGACCGAGGACGAATACTTCTGCACCGAGGACGGCGCGAAGAACGGCATCACCTTCGAGAACACCAGCGAGACTGAGCCGCTTGTCACGCTGCGCTACTTCGGCCCCGAAGTGAACCCCGACGCCCCCGCAATGGGCGCGTATCGGAAGAACAAGTTCAACTGACGCTGTGGCCTCGTTCTGTGAGCGACGAAATCGACCGCTACAAGAACTGGAAACAGCGGCTGGCGCTAACGTCAGCCGTCGTTTGCTTTTGAAGAGCTCCCCCAATGAAGGCCTTGATCGTGCTTGTGTGCGTTTTCCCTCCTGACGAACCGCTTGCCTCGGTTTTCCCCCGTTGTTAGCGTGCCGCTCCTTTGACTCTGGCGATGGACTACAAAGACACACTCAACCTTCCGCGCACGGACTTCTCCATGAAGGCCGACCTCGTGGCGCGTGAACCGAAGCGGCTCGCAGCGTGGCAGCAGAATGCCATCTACCAGCAGGTCCGCCAGTCGCGGCAGGGCAGGCCCAAATTCGTCCTGCATGACGGCCCGCCCTTCGCCAACGGTGATGTCCACATCGGCACCGCGCTGAACAAAATCCTCAAGGACATCATCATCAAATACAAAACCCTGCGCGGGTTCGATGCGCCCTACGTGCCCGGATGGGACTGCCATGGCCTGCCCATCGAGTTCAAGGTGTCCCAGGAAATGCGCAAGGCAGGCGACACCAGCGCGGACGCCGCCACCATCCGCACCGCCTGCGATGCCTACGCGCGCAAATACATCGGCATCCAGCGCGAACAGTTCAAACGGCTCGGCGTGTTCGGCGACTGGGAGAATCCCTACCTCACGCTCAACAAGGAATACGAGGCCGAGGAACTGCGCCTGTTCGCGGACATCGTGGAACAGGGCTTCGTCTATCGCGGCAAGAAACCCGTCTATTGGAGCATCCCCTGCCGCACCGCACTGGCCGAGGCCGAGGTCGAATACAAGGACCACGTTTCGCAGAGCGTGTATGTGAAGTTCCCCGTGGTCGGCCAGCCCGGCGTGTCGCTGATCATCTGGACGACGACGCCATGGACGCTGCCTGCGAACCTTGCCGTCGCCTACAACCCGCGCTTCGACTACTCGATGGTCATGGTCAACGGCGAGACTTACATCGTCTCCGTGGGACTGCTCGACACCGTGAATGAGAAGTGCGGCTGGGGCGGCTATGAAATCATCCGCACCATCCAGCCGGAACTGCTCGCGGACTTCGAGTATCAACACCCGTTCTGCAACCGCACCGGCAGGCTGTATCCCGCTGAATTCGTCACCAACGACACGGGCACAGGCTTTGTGCACATCGCGCCCGGTCACGGCGCGGATGACTACAACCTGGGCCGCAGCGTGGGACTGCCAATCTATTCACCCGTCGATGACAACGGCTGCCTTGCCCACACCAGCGACCTGCCCGCTGAACAGCAGATGCCGCAGGAAATGGTCGGCAAATCCATATTGGAAAAACACGGCGAGAGCGATGCCAACCGCGCGGTCATCCATGAACTGCGGGCAAAGAACATGCTGGTGCAGGTCAACGGTGCGCTGAAGCCCGGTGTGACCGCCAAG
>CAYQCZ010000179.1:2710-8324 GCA_964415955.1 uncultured Verrucomicrobiota bacterium
CAGCTACCCGCACTGCTGGCGCAGCAAGACACCCATCATCTTCCGCGCGATGGATCAGTGGTTCATCCGCATTGATCATGTAGCAGCGAACGTGAGTTCGCTCACTTCAATGCGGAATGCGGAATGCGAAGCGCAAAATGAAGATCAGAGCCGACTCACGTCGGCTGCTACAGGTGCAGTGGCCTTCCGCCATAACGCGATTGCAGCCATTGATCAGGTGACGTGGGTGCCCGACTGGGGCATCAACCGCATCAAGGGCGCGGTCGAAAGCCGCCCCGACTGGTGCATCTCGCGCCAGCGCACGTGGGGCGTGCCGCTTCCCGCATTCTACGATGCACAAGGCGAACCCATCCTTGATGCCGCTGTGGTCCGCAATGTCGCCGCACTGGTCGACCAGCACGGTTCAAACGTCTGTTTTGAACAGACCGCCGAAGAACTCTGGCAGAAGGTCAAGCCCGCCGACTGGACCGGCCCCGATGCCACTGCCAAATCTGGCGACACGCTGGATGTGTGGATTGATTCAGGCAGTTCCAGCCGAGCCGTGTTGAAGCAGCGCAGCGAACTCACCTTTCCAGCGGACGTGTATCTCGAAGGCTCCGACCAGCATCGCGGGTGGTTTCAATCCTCGCTGCTGCTGTCCCTCGCAGGCCATGGTGCGCCGCCGTTCAAAACCGTTCTGACGCACGGCTTCATGGTCGATGCCGACCGCGAGAAGATTTCCAAGAGCAAGCAGGGACAGGGCGGCTATGAGAAGCCGCAGACCGCCGAAGCCTACGTGGGCCGCTACGGTGCGGACATCGTGCGCCTGTGGGTCGCCTCGCAGGACTACCGCAACGACATCGTGGTGAGCGAGGAACGCCTGAACAAGGTCGCTGAAACCTATCGCGCCCTGCGCAACACCCTGCGGTATCAACTCAGCAACCTCTACGACTTCGACCCTGCGAAGCACGCCGTCACAGATGACAGGCTCACCGGCCTTGACCGATGGATACTCGGTGAATTTGCAAAGCTGGAAGCCGATGTGGCGGCGGCCTACGACGCCTACGAATTCCACGTCGTGTATCAGAAGATCAGCCAGTTTGCGGTGGTGGAACTCAGCTCCATCTACCACGATGTCATCAAGGACCGCATGTATACCGATGCGGCCAATTCACCCCGCCGCCGCTCCAGTCAAACCGCGCTGCATCGCATGGTCACAAGCCTCTGCCAGATGCTCAGCCCCATCCTCGCCTTCACCGCGGACGAGGCGTGGGAGTTCGTGCCGGGGAAAGCAACCGAGTCTGTGCATGCTAGCGAATGGGTTATGGCGGGCTTGGAAAGAAGCGCCGATGAAATACTGAACTGGAGCTATGTCTATGCCGAAAGAGGTGGGGTGTTGGGAAAACTAGAGGAGGCACGCCAAAGCAAGCTGATCGGCAAAAGCCTTGAGGCTAAACTCACAATCTCGGGCAACTCAAAGTATCTGGATCATTTCTCACATGGGCGGCTGGGGACTCTCCGCGAACTATTGAATGTATCTCAATTGGAGTTGGAGGTCTTGGCAGATGCTCCTGGATTGACGCGCACTGTCACTCACGCCGACGGCCAGAAATGCGAACGTTGCTGGCACTGGGAAACGGACGTTGGCCAGCACGCCGAACATCCCACCCTCTGCGCCCGCTGTGTCGAGGCAGTGAAAGATTTCAAAAGCGCGTAACGCGCAATTCCCTTTCCCTGTGAAGGCGCGCAGAAATTGGGCCATCATTTGCGCCGTTTGATGGTCACTGTCAGGAACCCATGATTGTCCTGGCGGCTGCCAAGACCATCATTGATGGAAAGCTGGAGGATGCCCAATTGCGCAACTTTCACGATGTTGGCCTGTCCGACCACGAACGATTGATTCCCAACGCGGCCAACCAAGGCACCCCACGGCGCTTGCGGGTTCACGGCTTTGACTCCCCAATAACCTGAACCAAACATCCCGGCCATACCGCCATCCGCAGTCCGCTTGACAGCGGGCGACTCGCCCCATTCGCCAGTCGCCTTGAACTCCAGCACCTCCCCTTCCGCGACTTCGCCAACCGTCACCCATTCCGCTTTGGCGTTGATCCGCGCCGTAATCGTTCCATCAGGATTCTGTGTAATCACAGGTCCGGGCGGTTCTGATACCGGTGATGGCTTGGGTGGGGATCCGCAACCGGCAATGACCAAGGCAATGAAGCAAGCAAGGATCACTTTCATACCGGGAGATTACAGAGCACCCAGCCATCTGCCATAGAAAACATGACGGGTGCCAATTGAGGTGGCGCTATCCAAGATTCGGAATAATTTCAACGGCACACTGGCCGAGAACGTGAACTACGCCGTGAAAAGCAGCTATCTCCTGATCGCTTACTGGAATCCGTCCCCGAAGTCGCCGCCCGCCTCAAGGAGCTGAACACGAAAGACCGCAAGTTTGAGGACGTGGTGCGGGACGTGGAACAGGCCACCGTGCTCGTGCTGGTGTATTGAAGTGGAGGCACCCCTCACCCCGGCCCTCTCCCCTCATCGGATGAAGGGTGAGGGAGTCAGGCAGTTGTGCGCCATGTCTGCATCGCTTCTCCCTTCGCGGCGCGAGGGGAGACTTTTGCCGCCTGGGAAGCGGCAAATGGAATCCGGCGAAGCTGGAGGCCTGCAAGGCCGAGCGAGCGGGCGCGAGCGAGTCCACGTGGCCGCAGGCCGGATGAGAGGTCCATCGTTTTCCATATTTGATTGATCGCTCATCCAACACCCCTCACCCCAGCCCTCTCCCCTCGCTTTCAACGAAGGGAGAGGGAGACGGATTCTTCGAGGTCTCATCGCGTCGGAATTCAACCCTGCCCTGGATGAGGCGCATACTGGCACTGCAACCGATGTAATCGACTCGTCCGTTTGGCAGGGAGCCGGAAACTTGCGCGCCACGATGCATCTGGCAGAATTTGCACGCTCTGACTGATCTTCTCCCTCTCCCTTTCTGCAAGAAGGGGTGAGGGCCGGGGTGAGGGGTTTTCACCATGCCACGCCGCAATAGAAACGAAATCTCCCGCCGGCTGCGTCGCGAGCAGACGCCCGAGGAGAAAGCCTTGTGGAAGGCCCTCCGCAGCCGTCGCTTCGCCGGTTTCAAGTTTCGCCGCCAGCACGAACTCGCGCCCTACTTCCTGGACTTCTACTGTCCGCTTGCAAAGCTGGCCGTGGAGCTGGACGGCTTCGGCCATGGCCTGCCGGACCAGCGGTCGCAGGACACGGAGCGCGACACTTTCCTCGCCGCCAGAGGCATTGAGGTCATGCGCTTCTGGAATCACGAGTGGAACAAGAACCGCGAGGGGAGCCTGATGGAAATATGGGCGGCGCTCACACGCCGTGTGCCTGCGGACGAGATGGTGAAGCTTGATCTCTCTGATGCGCGATTCATTCCGCCAGATGAAAGTGGCATCATCCGTTCCTGTCGCGGGCAGCGATGAGCACCCCTCTCCCCTCGCTTTCAACGAATGGAGAGGGAGATGAACATCAAAGTCATGCGCAGCCACGAAACCCCTTGGCCATCGACCAAGGGCTTGAAGCAACATGCTCCGGTAACATCCGGCTTGAGGCAGCACTGATTCACGGTAGCATGCTTGCATGAGCCGTCCGCAGTCGTTGTTGTCCTGTCTTGCGCCGCTGTTCCTGTCTTTCCATGCCTCACTCACGGCCGCCGAAGATTCATCCTTCACGGCGGATGCCGGGGGCTACAACAGCATCATCCAGCCCTTTTTGAAGGAGCATTGCCTGCGGTGTCATGGCGTGGACAAGTCGAAGGGCGAATTCCGCGTGGACACGCAGTTGCCCAATGATTTTCTCGACCGTGCCTCCAGGGAGAAGTGGGGCGAGGTGGTCAATGTCCTCAACGGCCACGAGATGCCCCCGGAGAAGGAGCCGCAGCCTGCGCCGTCCGACGTGGCCCGCGTGGTGGACTGGATCACCGCACAGATGGTGCGCGCGGAACTTGTGAAGCGCGACACCGCCATCGTGCTGCGCCGTCTCAACCGTGATGAATACCGCAACACCATCCGCGACCTCACGGGTGTGGACTACGACATGGCGGCCTTTCCCCTCGATCCTGCGGCGGGCGGCTTCGACAACAACGGTCGCGCACTCACAGTGTCGCCGCTGCACACGGAGCTGTATGTGGAGACGGCACGGCGCATCCTGGACCGCGCCCTGGTGGAGGGTGAACAGCCACGCATTGTGAAATGGCGCTTCCAGCCGGAGGAAGGCGACGGCGATTCGCACCGCATCCAGCTTGAGGGCAAGCAGCGTCCCATCGTCCATGGCGCAAAGAATGAAAAGCGCGGTGACTTCACCGTGATGCATCACAACTCATGGGACCGCGTGCCCAATGCCCGTGATTTTGCCGTTCCGTCTGAGGGTGAATACATCATCCGCGTGCGTGCGGCTGGTCGCGTGCCGGACCGCGCCGAAGTCGTGGCCTCTGCGAAGAAGGCGTTGGAGTCCAGGTTGGACAAACAGATGAAGGACAAACCCAATGGCGAGCGGTACCACAAGGAGGCCTTTGCGCGCGACCTCAAGCACTTTGAGACCGACCGCATGTATGATTACGGGCCGCCCAGACTGCGGCTCATCCTTGACCTGGGCGGCCAGCCGAAGGTGATCGCCGAGTGGGACGTGGACGCACCGCTGGCTGCACCGAAGGTCTATGAGTTCCGCGCGCGTTTCACGACCGAGAAGGCAGGCATCCGTCTGGAATACGCCTACAGCATTCCCAGCGTGCTGGAGAATTTCTGGATGCAGAACCACGACGCTTTCGCCCGGCCGGAGGCGCATCTGGACTGGTTTGAGATCGAAGGCCCGAGTTACACCTCCTGGCCGCCGCCCAGTCACTTCAAACTGCTGCATGAATCGCCGCTGGCGAAGTCCGATGAACGCGCCCATGCGCGCGAAGTGCTGGCGAAGTTCATGCGCCGGGCCTACCGCCGTCCGGTCAGGCCTGAGGAAATCGACGGCAAACTGGCGCTGTTTGACCGTGCGAGAAAGGAGAAGCCCTCCTTCGTGCAGGCCATCAAGACGTCCTTGATTGCCGTGCTGGCCTCGCCTCATTTCATCTACCTGGCTGAGACGGGCCAGCCGTCACAAAACACAAACGAGCCGCGCCCGTTGACAGACCATGAGATCGCCGCGCGCCTGTCCTACTTCCTCTGGTCCACCATGCCGGATGAGGAGTCCGGCCAGTTCGTGCGCAATTTCGCAGGACAATGGCTGGGATTGCGCGAAGTGGGTGCGAATCCGCCCGCGCCGGATTTGTATCCGCAATATGACCGGCATCTGGAAATGTCCATCATCGCAGAATCCGAGGCGTTTTTTGGTGAGATTCTGGAGACCGACCGCAGTGTGCTGAACTTCCTCAAGTCAGACTTCGTCACGATCAACGAGCGTCTTGCGCGCTTCTATGACATTCCCGGCGTGCGCGGGGATCACTTCCGTCGCGTGCCGGCACCACCGGAGGCGCATCGCGGCGGCGTGATGACGCAGGCATCCATCCTCAGCATCACATCCAATGGCACGCGCACTTCGCCCGTGAAACGCGGCACCTGGCTTCTCAAGAACGTGCTTGGCACCGACC
>CAYQCZ010000180.1:0-6964 GCA_964415955.1 uncultured Verrucomicrobiota bacterium
CGCAGCTCGACCGCTTCATGTTCTTCATCCATGTCAATTACCCCAGTCTGGAAGAGGAACGCCGCATCGCGCGCGAAACCACCAGTGGAGTCTCAACGGCGCTGGCGAAGCTGATCACAGGCGAGCAGGTCATCGCCTTCCAAAAACTCGTCCAGCGTGTGCCCGTGCCGGACCACATCTATGACGCGGCGGTGGACCTGGTGCGCAAATCGCGTCCCGCCGATGAAAGCGCGCCCGAGTGGGTGAAACGCTGGGTGATGTGGGGTGCCGGCCCGCGCGCCGTGCAATACCTGATTCGCGGTGCCAAGACGCATGCCGTGCTGCACGGCAGCTATCTGGTGCGCATGGAAGACATCGAAGCCGTCGCCCAACCCGTGCTCACACACCGCATTCTCACCAACTTCCAGGCGCAGTCCGAAGGCATGACCAGCCCCGAGATCATCAAGCGCTTGCTGGAGGAATTGCGTGCTTCTGAGAAATAGTCCTCTCCGTGTCCCAATCCTCTAGCTCACTCCTGGACCCCGTCGCCCTGGCACGATTGATGCGCCAGCCTGTGGTGGCGCGGTTTCCAATGGAGGGCACGGTGAGCGGACATCACAAAAGTCCGCATCGCGGTTCCAGTGTGGAGTTTGCCGAGTATCGCAATTACGTGCCCGGCGATGACATCCGCCGTCTGGACTGGCGGGTGTTTGGCCGCACCGACCGCTTCTTCATGAAGGAGTTCGAGGCGGACACCAATCTCCGCTGCTACTTCCTTGTGGACGCCAGCGGCTCCATGGGTTTCTCCGGAAAGCACGGCAGCAAGCTGGATTACGCGCGGCGCATCGCTGCATCGCTCTCCTATCTGCTCATCCAGCAGGGTGACGCCGCCGGACTGACTTGTGCCACGGCTGCAAAGAGTGTGGAAGTGCCCGCCAAACGGACACCCTCTCATCTTCAGCTCATTCTCGAAACCCTCGAAGCCATCCAGCCTGCGGGGGAAACACGCCTTGTGCCCGCATTGCACGACATGGCGGAAAAAGTGCGCCGTCGTGCGCTGGTGGTGGTGCTTTCGGATTTCTTCTGTGAGTTGCCGCCGCTGGTGGACGCGCTCCAGCACCTGCGCTTTCAGAAGCACGACATCGCGGTGTTCCAGTTGCTGGACCGGATGGAAACGGAGTTTCAGTTTGACCGGCCCGTGCGATTTCAGGACATGGAGAGCGCCTTCAACATGGTCACCGAGCCGCCTGTGGTTCGCGAGCAATACCTCCGCGAGTTCAATGCACACAACGATGCCCTGCGCCGTGCCTGCCACGAATTCAATGCCGACTACCGCCAGGTGCTGACCGATTTGAACTACGAGAAGGTGCTGGCCGACTGGCTCACGGCGAGAGCCGCCAGAAGATAGTCAAACCAATGAAGTCAACTAAGCGAATTGCCAGATGAACGGGAACATCCACTTCACAGGGTCTTTGGTTGTATTCTTGCTGATTGCTGGTTGCGCGAGTCACAGATCCAGACCAGCCAAACTCGATCAGAAATCCAAGCTTGAGCAGATCATGGCGTCACATACGCGTGGTGAGGCATTGTCAGCGATGGTCTTGCTGGAGGAACTAAGGGCACAGAGAGTAAATATCGCCATCGAATCTCTTGAATTCAGCATTGATGCCGCTGTCGTAATGATTTGGCACCAAATGCAAAACACGAAGGACGAATATATAAAAACCGAAAGCATGTCCCTGCTGAAAACCCTTAAAGAGTATCGGGTGAGGCATCCCAGAAAAAAGGAGGGGAACATTCTTCAAGCAGGCGAACCCTTGGAACTGGAAACACAAAAACTGACCTCAGAAGCCAATGAAATTTTGCGTAAGATTAGATGAACGTCAGCAAATGCGAAAGTGCCCAAGATCAATCGAATCAAAGCGAGGTGGTGTCGAGGATCATCGCAAGTCTGGCGATGGCCACATTCGCCAGACAGATTTGTTTGCTGCTTTCGTTTGTCCGGAACGATAATTTGAAACCACTATGACAGCTGCACTGAAAGACCTGGCGGAACAAGCCGTTCAACTTCCTCCAGAGGACCGCGCGTTTCTGGCAGAGCGCCTGCTGGACAGCCTGGAAGATGCCGAACTGGAACGGGCGTGGATGCTGGAAGCCAAACGTCGGCGCGACGAAATCCGTTCCGGTGATGTCAAGCCCTTGCCTTCCGACGAGGTCTATCAACGTGTTGAGCGGTTGCTTCAGAAGTGACTCACTTTTTCCACCCGGAGGCTGCAGCCGAGTTTGAGGAGGCAGTGCGTTTTTATCAGGAACGCGGTCGAACCTTGGGCGATCGCTTCGCAGCGGAAGTTCAGACTGCCGTCCGGCGTATTGTTGAGACACCGGAACGCTGGCTTGTGATGGAGGAAGACGTGCGACGATGCCTCGTTCGTGTTTTTCCCTACCGTGTCTTGTATACCATTGAACGTGACTACATCCTGATAATCGCAGTAGCTCACTCTCGACGGGAACCGGGCTATTGGAAGCACCGCTTGCAACCGAACCCTGGCGAGTGAAGACATTGAACTTCCCGCGATGACGTTCCTCCAACCCTCCATCCTATGGGCGCTCCCGCTGGTGCTGCTGCCGGTGATCATCCATCTGATCAACCGCCTGCGGCATCGTCCGCAGCCATGGGGCGCAATGATGTTTCTCGTGCGGGCCAACCGCGCCTCCACCAGCCACGCCAAACTGCGCCAGTGGCTGATCCTGTTGTTCCGCTGCCTCGCCGTGCTGGCTTTGATCCTTTTCGTGAGCCGCCCTCTCGCCGGCGGCTGGCTGGGTTGGGCCTTGTCACCCGCACCTGATGCCATCGTCATCCTGTTCGACCGCTCCGCGAGCATGGAAACATTGCTGTCCGACGGACAAACCACACGACGCGAGCAGGCGTTGAAACTCATCACCCAGGCCGCCGCCACGTTTCAGGACAGCAGCCAGCTTGTGATGATCGACAGCGTTACGCGCGAGCCCCAGCAGATTGCCGGTGCATCACTGCTCGCGGAACTGCCGGTCACTCGCGCCAGCGACACCGCCGCCGACATGCCATCTCTTCTCCAGGCCGCCCTGCAATGGATCACGGACACCAAGGCGGGCACCTCGGAAATCTGGATTGCCTCCGACCTCCAGCAAAGCAACTGGCAGCCCGAGGATGAGCGCTGGCAGGCCACCGTGCAGGCGCTGGGAAAACTGCCCCAGCGCGTTCGTGTCCGCCTGCTGGCCCTGGGCGATGCAGCCACATCCAACACCGCGCTCTCCCTGCACGAAGCCCTGTTCGCAGCATCTGCGGCACGTGAACTGCAACTGGCCGTGGACGTGCGCCGGTCCTCCACACAGCCGGCTTCGGTGCCTGTGACGTTGAACCTGAACGGCGCGGGCATGCAGCGCGATCTTGCAATGGATGGCAGCGTCACACGCTGGCGGCAGCGCGTTCCCGTCACAGACGCACAGGCCGCCGGATGGGGAAGCATCTCCCTGCCTGCGGATGCCAATACGCAGGACAACGCAGCCTATTTCGTGTATGGCACCACCGGCTCCCCCCGGGCACTGGTGATTTCCAAGGATCCGTCCGCCATGCGTCCGCTGGCACTGGCCGCCATGGCCCTGCCAGACCGTTCGCCGGCCGATGTGATCGCACCTGCCGATCTGCCTGGGAAAGACCTGGCGGCCTATGGACTGATCGCATGGCACGGCCCCATGCCCGACACGATTGGGGGAGCCAGGCTCCAATCCTTTGCGGAGGATGGCGGCGCGGTGTTGCTGATGCCCGATGAGGCGGCCGGCACCACGCGATTCGCCGGTTTCGGCTGGGGTGCCGTTCAACAAGCGCCCGCAGCTTCAACCGGCTTTCGGGTGACCAGTTGGAATGAGACCGATGGCCCCCTTGCCAGGACGGACGAGGGATTCAACCTGCCCGTGGACGAACTGGCAGCCGCACGCCGTGCTGTGATCGAAGGTGACGGCACCGTGCTCGCGGCCTTCTCAGACGGCCAACCGCTGCTGGTGCGCAAGGCAACCGGACGCGGCCGCATGTTTTTTTGCGCCACGGCCCCGCAACCAGCCTGGTCCAATCTGGGGGATGGCCCCGTGCTCGTGCCGATGGTGCAGCGTTTGTTGCAATCAGGCGCGGCGAGGCTGAATCAGGAGAGCATGCTGGCCTGCGGACACTTGAGCCTGACAGACCGTGACCGGAACTGGACCAGTGTCGATGCCGACGGAAAGGACATCCGAGTCGAGGCAGGGGTATATCGATCGGGGGAAAGACTGGTCGCCGTCAACCGACCCGCCACAGAAGATGAACCGGAGGCGCTGTCCGGTGAGGATGCGCGCAAGCTGTTCAGCGGGTTGTCGTTTCAGTGGATGGAGGAAAGCCGTGGGCGCGATGCGTTGCAGGGTGAAGTGTGGCGCTACCTGCTTTTTGGCATGCTGCTGTTTCTGATCGTGGAAGGCTTCCTCATATTGCCGGCTCCCGCCCCCCCTCTTTCCGTGTCCACATCTGGAAAACTCCAAACGGAGGCGGCGCGCCCATGAAGTGGTCCTTCGGCATGTCGCTTCCGCTGATCCTCGCCGCCATGGCCGTCTGGGGCGTGGCAGCATGGCTGTGCTGGCAAAACTGGCGGCGGCGCGGCGGACGCGCCATGGCATGGCTGGAGGGACTGCGACTCCTGATCATCACCGCGCTGACCTTCACCCTGATGCGCCCGGAGATCATCCGCGAGATTGCGCGAACGGAGACACCCGTGATCGCCGTTCTGCTGGATGCCTCTGGCAGCATGAACACACGCGACATTCCCGCCGGCACGAACGTCCTGACCCGCGCGGAATGGCTGGAACAACGACGCAAGGAATCCTTCTGGAAACCGCTTGAATTGAACGCCCGTGTGGCGGTCGAAGACTTCTCCACCCCGCCGGCCACGAACAGTGCCACGATCGAAGGAACGGACATCGCCGCCGCATTGCAGGCCGCCGCCCGGCGCCATCAAAACCTGAAGGCCGTCCTGCTGCTCAGTGACGGAGATGCCAACCTTGGCTCTCCGCCGCTGGGAGCGGCCACACACATGCGTGATCGCGGCGTGCCGGTGTTCACGATCGCCGTGGGAAGGGAGGTGCCTCTGCCAGACCTGATCCTGGAAACCGGCGCCGTCCCGTCCTACGGTCTGACGGGCGAGCAGATTGCCATCCCCTTCAAGGTGCAAAGCCATCTGCCACGGGACGTCAAAACCACCCTGACCATCGATGATGGCGTGGAAAAAACCCGCAAACCAATCACAGTTCCTGCGGGCGGCACCGTGCAGGATGCCGTCGCATGGCTTCCCAACCGCGTGGGGGAATACACCCTGCGGCTGGATCTTCCGGTCGAGCAGGACGAGTCGCTTCCGGAAAACAACACCCGCGAGGTCCGCATCGCGGTGCGCTCGGAGACGCTGAAAGTCCTGGTGATTGATTCGCTGCCGCGGTGGGAATACCGCTACCTGCGCAACGCCCTGGAACGTGATCCCGGTGTGGAAATGCATTGCCTGTTGTTTCATCCCGGCATGGCACCGGGAGGCGGCCGCCATTACCTGCCCTCCTTTCCCGGCTCCAAGGACATGCTCTCGCGTTACGACGTGGTGTTCCTCGGCGATGTCGGCGTGGGCGAAGGCGAATTGAAAACGGCCGATGTGGAAATGCTCAAAGGACTGGTCGAACAGCAATCCAGCGGCCTGGTGTTCCTGCCCGGCAGCCGCGGCCGCCAGCTCAGCTTGCTGCAAACACCGCTCAAGGACCTGCTGCCCGTGGAATTCGACACCGCCAGGCCGGAGGGCGTGGGGTTGGAAAACGAATCCGCGCTGATGCTTTCCTCGGTGGGAAAGGGACATTTGTTGACGCGTTTCGATGCTGATGAAGAACGCAATGCCTCAATCTGGAAGAACCTGCCGGGCTTCTACTGGAGTGCTGCGGTCGAAAAGAGCCGTCCCGGCTCCGAAGTGCTGGCGGTGCATTCCTCCCTGCGCAACACATGGGGCCGCGTTCCGTTGCTCGTCACGCGCACTGCGGGCAGTGGCAAGGTGCTGTTCATGGGCACGGACAGCGCATGGCGTTGGCGGCGCGGTGTGGAGGACAAATACCACTACCGGTTTTGGAGCCAGGTGGTCCGGTGGATGGCCCATCAACGCCACCTCGCAGACCGGCAGGGCATCCGGCTCGCCTTCAGCCCGGAGGTGCCCAACTTGGGGGACCGAGTTTTCTTGCAGGCGACGGTGCTGGACGCGGCGGGCCTGCCCGTGGAGCGCGGTCCGGTGACCGGCATGGTGAGAACCCCATCAGGCCGCACGGAAAGACTGGACTTCGCACCAGTTGAAGGCGGCTGGGGGGTGTTCAAATCGCAGTTTGTTCCAACGGAAACCGGCGACAACATGGTCAGCGTGACCGCTCCACAGCATGGACGGGAATTGGAAACCGTCCTGCACGTCTCGCGTCCCGTGCTGGAAAAAATCGGTCAGCCAGCCCAGGTGCGCACATTGCGCGAGATCGCCACCATCACGCGCGGGGCGTCCGGCGGCATGGAGGATGTGGAGCGCCTGATGCGGGAAATCTCACTGCTGCCGGAACCGAAACCCATGGAGCAGCGCCTGCGCCTGTGGGCGGACCCGTGGTGGGCCGGCCTGGTGCTGCTGCTCCTCACGGCGTATTGGGTCGCGCGCAAGCTGGCGGGGCTGGTGTAGGCGGGTGTTTGCAAGTAACGGTTGACGTCACACGGCCAGTCCGTGATTTTCGCCGCCTGTTTTATGCCAAACATCCAGCGCGCACTTCTCTCCGTATCCGACAAGACAGGACTTGTTCCCTTCGCCCAGACCCTCGCCGCGGCCGGCGTGGAACTCATCTCCACGGGCGGCACGGCCAGGGCCCTTCGCGATGCGGGACTCACAGTGAAGGACATCTCCGATCACACGGGCTTTCCCGAGATGCT
>CAYQCZ010000180.1:6974-8290 GCA_964415955.1 uncultured Verrucomicrobiota bacterium
GCCTGCTCTACATCCGTGGAGATGCAGGGCACGAGGCTGCGGTCAAGCAGCACGACATCAACCCCATCGACCTCGTCGTGGTGAACCTTTACCCCTTCGAGGCCACCGTTGCCAAACCCGGCGTGTCACTGCACGACGCCATCGAGAACATCGACATCGGCGGCCCCTCCATGCTGCGCAGCGCCGCGAAGAACCATGACAGTGTCACCGTCATCGTGGATCCACGGGACTACGAGGCGGTGGCAGCCCAGGTGAGGACACACGGCGCAACGACATTGGAACTGCGCCGCACTCTTGCCGCCAAAGTCTATGCGCGCACCGCCGCCTACGATGCCGCCATCGCGGCGCATCTCACAAAGGAATTCTCCGGTGGTGCAGCTCTCCCGGCGACTCTCACGGTCTCTGCTCCGCTTGCCCAGCCCTTGCGCTACGGGGAGAACCCCCACCAGCAGGCCGCGCTTTACGGGAAGTTCTCGGAATACTTCAAGCAACTGCATGGCAAGGAACTCTCCTACAACAACATCCTGGACCTGACCGCAGCCGCCGCACTGATCGCGGAGTTCCACGGCGACGCACCCACGCTGGCCATCCTCAAGCACACAAATCCCTGCGGCGTGGGCCAGGGCGCCACACTGCGCGAAGCCTGGGACAAGGCCTTCGCCACGGACAAACAGGCCCCCTTTGGCGGCATCATCGCCGTCAATCATCCGCTGGATGGCCCCTGTGCCGGGGCGATCGCAGAAATCTTCAGTGAAGTGATCGTTGCGCCATCCTTCACCGACGAGGCGCTGTCTGTGTTGACAAGGAAGAAGAATCTCCGGTTGTTGCAGGTCCTGAAGAATCCGTCCGCCGCAGCCCCATGGGATGTGCGCAGCGTCGGTGCGGAGTCCTTCCTGCTGCAAGAGCGTGACCTGAAAGTCACCGGCAAGGATGACTTGAAAGTGGTCACCCAGCGCCCGCCAGATGAAGCCGAGTTCAAGGCCATGCTGTTCGGCTGGCGCGTGGTGAAACACCTCAAGAGCAATGCCATCCTATACTGTGCCGCCGACCGCACGCTTGGCGTCGGCGCCGGACAGATGAGCCGTGTGGACAGCAGCCGCATTGCCGTGTGGAAGGCGGGCGAGGCAGGCCTCCCGCTCAAAGGAAGTGTCGTGTGCAGCGATGCGTTCTTCCCATTTCCGGACGGTCTCATCGCCGCGGCGGAAGCAGGGGCCACGGCAGCCATCCAACCCGGTGGCAGCGTCCGCGACGAGGAGGTCATCAAGGCCGCCAATGAGCGCGGCGTGGCGATGGTCTTCACCGGCGCACGGCATTTC
>CAYQCZ010000181.1:0-8270 GCA_964415955.1 uncultured Verrucomicrobiota bacterium
AACAAAACGCCCCCGCCCGTTTTGCGCAAAGCCCCAGTAGCGGAAGTCGGGCTAAACCCAACAGTTGGGTTATGCGTCGCAGCCATCGCAGTTCCGGGGGGCGTGAGGCGGACCAGCTTGTCGATCTCGCCGTCCACGCACTTGAGGTCGCAGCCATCGCAGTTCCGGGGGGCGTGAGGCGGTCGCTGAATCCGAACCACAGCAGCCACAAGGCGGACGTCGCAGCCATCGCAGTTCCGGGGGGCGTGAGGCGGCAGCGTGGGCTGATTGCGCTCGCCGACAATCCGCAGTCGCAGCCATCGCAGTTCCGGGGGGCGTGAGGCGGATCGCGTCGAAGGGCGGAGTTGGTCTAACGCCAGGTCGCAGCCATCGCAGTTCCGGGGGGCGTGAGGCGGATCCGTTCATGGACGAATCGCCACACCGGCTTTGCCACGCCCGATTTTGGAGCAAGTCGATGCAACCATCCCTCCAATCTCCAGAACTCAATCGCCTCGCCAGACAACCCCTCATGGCCCATGCTGGGCGCATGTTTCACTTCTCCCAAGCGCCTGTGAAGATCACGCCCGTTCGGTTCGTTGCCATGGCCCTGGTGCTGGCCTTGAACACTTCGTCCGGCGCGGATGCCCCTGCGCCGAAGCGCAAGGAAAAGAACTCATCCCCTGCCCCATCACACCGTGTGCTGCGCGATCTCGCCTACGCATCACCCGGCGGAAAGCCGCTTCTGCTGGATTTGCACCTGCCTGAAAAGGGCGGCGGACCGTGGCCGGTGGTGGTGTGGGTGCACGGCGGCGGTTGGAACGCGGGCAGCAAGGAGAAATGCCCCGCCACATGGCTGGTGACCAACGGCTTTGCCGTTGCCAGCATCAACTACCGCCTCACCCAGGAGGCACAATGGCCCGCACAGATCGAGGACTGCCGCGCCGCCGTGCGCTGGCTGCGCACCAACGCGAAACAGCATCAACTCGATCCGGATCACATGGGCGCCTGGGGCAGTTCGGCCGGGGGCCATTTGGTGGCGTTGATGGGCACGCTGCCGCTGCCGGGCGATGAGGAGGTTTCCAGCCGTGTGCAGGCGGTGTGCGACTGGTTCGGCCCGTCGGATCTGCTGACCATGCCTCCCAATGTGGTGGGCAACGGACGCACCGAGGCGGATGTGGCGAAATCCAACGGCGCAAAGCTGCTGGGAGCCCCGGTGAAGGACGTTCCGGACAAGTCAAAACAGGCGAGCGCCTTTCATCAGGTGTCCAAGGATGACGCGCCCTTTCTGATCATGCATGGCGATGCCGATCCCGGGGTGCCGCTGGAGCAAAGTGAAAAACTGGCCGCAGCGTTGAAGGCGGCGGGCGTGCCTGTGACGCTGGAGGTCATCAAGGGCGGAGGTCATGGCGGTCCGGCCTTCAACACACCGGAATTGCGGCAAAGCGTGCTCGCCTTCTTCGAGAAGTGGCTGCGGCCGGGCTCTCAGACCTTTCCGCCCGGACATCAGTGAGAAGCCTCATCGGCCGGCGACGTGTCATTCCGGTGAACCGTGCGATACAACCCGGGCAGCACCAGGAGTGTGAGCATGGTGGAGGACAGAATGCCGCCGATGACCACCGTGGCCAGAGGGCGCTGGACTTCCGCGCCGGTGCCGGTTGCCAGGGCCATGGGCACAAAACCAAGGCTGGCCACGAGGGCAGTCATCAGCACAGGGCGAAGGCGCGTCATTGAACCGCTGATGATTGCTTCATCGAGAGACATCCCCGCGGACCTCAGCTTGTTGATGAAAGTCAGAATGACCACACCGTTCAGGACGGCGACACCGGAAAGGGCAATGAATCCGACCCCTGCGGAAATGGACATTGGAATGTCGCGCAACCACAGTGCGGCCACGCCGCCGGTCAATGCGAGCGGCACGCCGGTGAACACCAGGAGTGCGTCGCGTGCGTTTCCAAACGTGGTGAAAAGCAGGATGAAGATGAGCAGCAACGCCACCGGCACCACGAATTGAAGCCGTCTGCCTGCCGAGAGCATTTGTTCGAAAGTGCCTCCCCACCCAATCCAGCAACCTGTGGGGATGTTCACACCCGTCTGGACGGCCTGCTGTGCCTCCGCCACGAATCCGCCAAGGTCGCGGCCCCGCACGTTGGCCGTGACCACCACGCGGCGTTTGCCGTTTTCACGGCTGATCTGATTCGGGCCGGGTGCGATTTGAATGTCCGCCACTTCTTCCAGGGGAATGTAAGAAGCAGCGGATAGTTTGGCGTCCCTGGATAGGCGGGCGGGCAATGGCACTGGAAGGCGCTTCAGTGCATCCACGTCACTTCTCAGGTGCTCCGGAAGCCTGACAACGATGTCAAAGCGCCGGTCGCCCTCGAACACCTGTCCACATTCGCGTCCCCCCATGGCGACCGAAACCACTTCCTGGACATCCGCCGTGGTCAATCCAAGGCGCGCCATGACATCGCGCTTGAGATGAACGCTCATCAGCGGCAGACCAGTCACCTGCTCCACCTTCACATCCGCAGCACCTTGAATGCCGCCGAGCACGGCCGCGATTTCCTCGCCCACTTCCAGCAGTTGACCAAGATCATCACCAAACACCTTCACGGCAAGATCACTGCGGACACCGGCGATCAGTTCATTGAAACGCATTTGAATGGGCTGGGTGAACTCGTAGTTGTTGCCGGGAAGTTCGGCGGCGGCGGCCTCCAGTTCCTGCAACAAGACGGTTTTGGGTTTGGAAGGATCGGGCCATTCATTGCGGGGCTTCATGATGATGAAGCAATCCGCAACGCTGGGCGGCATTGGGTCGGTGGCAATTTCCGCTGTGCCGATCTTGGTGAACACATGGCGCACTTCAGGGAACTTGCGCAGCCTTGCCTCCAGTTGATTCTGCATGTCCACGGCCTGTGTGAGACTGGTGCCTGGAATGCGCAGCGCGTGCAGTGCGATGTCCCCCTCGTCAAGGCTGGGAATGAACTCGCTGCCCATGCGGCTTGCGAGCCATATCGAGCCGGCAACAAGAGCCGAGGCGAGAACCGCCAGCACAACACGGAATCGCAAACACAGTTTCAGAACGGGCAGGTAGGTTGCGGCAGCGGCCTTGTGAATCAACCCTTTCTCATGTGAAACCCTGCCGGTGACCAGCAGGGCCACCATCGCCGGCACAAAGGTCACAGAAAGCACCATTGCTCCGAAAAGTGCGAACAGCACCGTGAGCGCCATGGGCTGGAACATTTTCCCCTCCACACCTGTCAGCGTGAGGATGGGCAGATAGACGATCATGATGATGATTTCCCCGAACATGGTGGCACGACGGACTTCCTTCGATCCTTCGAGCACCACGGAGAAGCGTTCTTCCCTGGTCAGAAGTCGCCCAAGGCGGTGCTGTTCCTCGCCCAGCCTGCGAATGCAATTTTCCACGATGATCACCGCTCCATCCACGATCAGACCGAAGTCCAGCGCACCAAGGCTCATGAGATTCCCGCTGATGCCTGTCTCCACCATGCCGGTGATGGTGAACAGCATGGAAAGCGGAATGACCAGCGCCGTGAGCAGGGCGGCGCGCAGGTTTCCCAGGAGGAGAAACAACACGACCACCACGAGGGCCGCGCCTTCGAAGAGATTGCGCTTCACGGTGTCGATGGTGGCATTCACCAGATCCGTGCGGTTGTAAACCGTCTTCGCAACCGCACCGGACGGAAGGCTGCGGTTCACCTCCGCCATTTTCTCATGCACGCGGCTTGAAACCGTGCGACTGTTCTCACCCATCAGCATGAAGACCGTGCCCAGCACGACTTCGCGCCCATCCTCGGTGGCAGCACCTGTCCGCAACTCGGAACCGATGGCCACTTCGGCCACATCCCCCACCAACACAGGAACCTTCCCACGGTGGGCAACCACAATGCTCCGGATGTCTTCAAGTCCGGATACCTGGCCGGGCGAGCGTATCAGATACTGTTCGCCGTTGCGCTCGATGTAACCGGCACCAATGTTGGAGTTGTTGGCGGCAAGCGCCGCGATGAGATCGCGAAAGGACAGTCCGTAGGCCATGAGTTTCACGGGATCGGGAAGCACGTGAAACTGCTTCATGTAGCCGCCCACGCTGTTCACCTCCACCACGCCCGGCACCGTGCGCAACTGCGGCTCCACGATCCATTCCTGCATGGTGCGCAGATCCATCGGGCTGTGCGAAGATCCCTCCTGGTTCTCGACAGTGAACATGTAAATCTCGCCCAGACCGGTCGCTATGGGCCCCATGGCGGGTGACAGTCCCACCGGCAATGTGTCGCGCACCTGTTGCAAGCGTTCGCTGATCAGTTGTCGCGCCCAGTAGATGTCTGTGCCGTCCTTGAAAACCACGGTCACCTGTGACAGTCCGTATCTGGAAACGGAGCGTGTATGATCAAGTCTTGGAATGCCCGCCATGGCGTTTTCCAGAGGGAATGTGATGCGTTGTTCGGCCTCGATCGGGGAGTAGCCCGGCGCCTCGGTGTTGACCTGCACCTGGACATTGGTGATGTCCGGCACGGCATCGATGGGCAGGCGGTGATAATTGTAGATGCCAAGCGCCGCGACAAAACAACTGGCCACCAGGACGAGCCAGCGTTGATGGATGGAGAAGCGAAGCAGTTTTTCGAGCATGCGATCCTCCTTGTCAGTGATCGTGCGTAGCGCCGTGCTTGAGCACCTCGGCTTTGATGACAAAGCTGTTCTCCGTGGCGTATTGCTGCCCAGGTTTCAGGCCGGACAATACCTCCACCCAGTCTTTGCTGCGCCTGCCCAACTCAACAGGCATGGCCTGAAAAACATCTCCGTCGCGGATGAAGACGACATCCCAGTCGCGGAAAGTTTGAAGTGCCGAGGGGCGCACAGCCACCGGCACAGATGACTCATCAGCACTGGCGCTGACCGTGACAAACAAGCCCGGACGCCAAGCATCATTTTCGTTTGGCAGGACGATTCGAGCCAGCGACGTGAGGCTCGATTCGTCAGCAACGGGCGACACATGGCCGATCTCGCCATCGACCTCGACATCACTCTTGATTTGCTGCACGCGGACCTTCACCCCCTTCCGCACGAGGGACAGGTCCGAGGGATGAACCACGACGTCCACCCATACTGAAGCCAGGTCCGCGACCATGAACAGTGATGCTTCACCATCGACGATGGATCCTTGGGTGACGTGCTTTTGAAGAATCATCCCATCGATTGGAGCTTTCACCTCGTAACGGGTGAGCGTGCGGTCAGGAAAGGGTTGCCTAGCCTTGAATGCCACCATCTCCCCTGCTGGTTCGCGTGCGAGCAGTCCCAGTTCCTGTGCGCCGATGCCAAGTGTGTGAAGTTTTTGCAGGGCGGTCTGCTTGGTGATTTCAGCTTCTTCAAGCTGATGCTTCGCCACGAGATAGTCCCGCTCCGCGCCCACTCGCTTTTTCCAGAGATCCTCTTCCCGGGTAAAAAATGCCTGTGCCAGCTCCAGCTTGTGAACGGCTTCGATAAAATCCGCCCTTAAATCCGCCAGTTCGCGGCTGTCCAGCACTGCCAGCACATCGCCCTTGCGGACTCGGTCTCCCAAGGATTTGCGGACCTCTTCGACCTGGCCGTTGAATCGCGCGCGAACTTCCGTTGCGCGGTCCTGATTGAGGGTCACCTGGCCCATCAGGTGTCGAACCATTGGAATGACAGCCGGACCGGCCGTTTCCACCTTGATGCCAGCCGATCTGGCCATTGCCGCCGTCAGGACCGCCCGGCCTTCAAAGGACTCATACTCCCACGAGTGCGTCTTTCCGGCATGTTGCGCGCGCACTTTCACGAGGAACGAGTGCGGCTCCTTCACCTCGGCATCGCCCAGCAAGTAGTCACCGCGCGGCGCAAACCCGATGCGGTCCACAATGCCACCCGGCCTGTGCAGCTCGATGGAGAGTTTGACTGATTGCAGGTTCACAGCGGTGCCTTTGTCCGTGGGAAAGACCCGGTATTCCGGCGACACGCCGCTTTCAAATATGGTGATTTCCATGGCAAAGCCGCCGGACTCCAACATCCGGCCGCCGTGGGGCCCCCTGACCGGTTCATCATCGTGCTCTGCGTGGCCATGACCATGACCGTGATCCGTTCCGCGCTGGCAGCCAACCGCAACGCAGGTCAGGGCTGCCAGGCAGATGGCATGTAATAGTTTGATTTGTCGTTTCATGGTTGTTTGTCAGATGAAATTTGCCTGTCCGCACCGGTGGAAATGGGAGTGCCCAGGAGGCGCTCAATCTGGATGATGTGCATTTGCACGGAGGCGAGAGATCGCAACCATTGCTCGCGTGCCTTGAACCACTCCCGTTGCGATTCCAGCACGTCGAGGTATCCGAACTTGCCCGCCTCATGACCCTGCTTCACGGCATCCATGACATCCCTGGTCTTCGGAAGAATATCCATGGCAACCGACTTCGCCTCGGCATGCGCCGCCTGCAATCCCTCATACAAACTTCGCAGTCCGGCCATGATGCGGACCTCGGCGGCCGCACGTTCCGCATCGGCCAGATGCACACGCTGGCGCGCCTCTTCGCGTGCACCCTGCCGACGGTCGTTCACCATCAGGGGAAGTGAGAACGCCAGCACAAAGGCGCGGTCATCCGGTCCGCTCAATTCACGAAGGCTGCCGCTGAGTGTCAGCCCTGGCACACTCTGGGCATCAGCCAACATGACCTCGGCATGTCGCCTGGAAATTTCAGCAAGCCAGCGTTTTTGATCGGGATTGTCATGCAGTTTGCGCAGCATTGCATCCATGGATGGCACCCCTGGAATATCATCCAGTGATCCGGTCAAATTGTTGGTTTCAACATCGCGCCCACCCCACCATGCGACAAGTTTTGCCGCCTCGCTCCTGAAAGCGTGCTCGTCCCGCCGGACCTCGATCCTCACGGACGCAACGGCAGCATTGGCACGAATCAAGTCAATCGGCGAAACTTTGCCCGACCGCACAAGATCATCCGTTGTTCGTGCTATGAAGGTTGAATGCTCCAACCGTTCGCGGGTGAGAACCAAAAGTTCTTGAGCCAGCAACGTCCGCACGAAGGCATGTCCGACGCCTGCCAGCACGTCGGCACGACGGACCTCGTAATCTGCCGCCGCCACTTCCTGCTCTCTGGAAACAACTGTGATTCGAGCCATTCGTTTACCACCCAGTTCAAGCAACTGGCTGAGTTGGAGTGTGGATTCGGCTGCCTGAAACCCACGCACAGTGCCCGTGCCGAGAACATTCTCCACCATGATGCCAAGCTCGGGATTGGGACGCAGACCCGCTTGCAATTGCCTTGCTTCGAGTGCCCGCCTTTCAAACGGAAAGACAGCCAGGTCGGGGCTGTGCTCCAACGTCCAGATGACAGCCTGACGCAGGCTTAATCCTTGCCTGGCTTCCGCCGGAGGTGCACCGGTTGAATTTTTTGGAAAAAACAAAATGCTGGCCACCGATACGACCATGGTGATCGCGAGCACCACTGCTGATGATTTCATAAAAGTGTGACTGTTCCGGATGCTGCATGAATACCGTCAATCCCTCCGGAAGGATGAAAACGGCGGGTAATGAAAACTTACTCAGGTCTGTCAGCCAGGTAAGCTTTGAAGGAAGCAATCAGACTGAAGGAGGACCGCGGGGATCGGAGGGGGTGAGAACCCGCAAGGCGGTGCGGGATACTTCACCTACGGGGAGAAGCATGCAAATCTCAGGCGCAGGTGGAATCAGGTGGGGTTTACCAAAGAGAAACAGTGCTTCGAAGTCAATGGATTTGCCTGATTTGACCACCATTTGAAAATCATGCTCCGAAGCGGGGTGGGGGTAGTGGCCGTGCTCATGATCATGGTCACCCCCTGGATGTTCGCCATGCTGGAATCCGACATCATGTGAGTGGGCTTGGAAGCCAACCGTGCTGCCTGTCATGGAATGACAGTGGTCGGCCAGATGCCACGTCAAATAATGAGCGTGGAACAGAAGCAGCACTGCCACGAGTCCTCGGAAGACTCGAAATAAAGATCTTTGGAAACAGCTGCTCAAACTAAATTCAGGGTATCGCAAGCTCGCTTCGTGTCAATCGCACGAACTGCTCTATGGTGAAACATTCAAGACAATCGGCTGCTTTTTCGCCATGAAGTAAAGCACCGGCACGGCCATGCGACTGATGAGTAGTGAGGCGATTTCCCCGGCCATCAATGCGATCGCCAGACCTTGGAAGATCGGGTCCGCGAGGATCACCGCTGCGCCCACCACCACGGCCATCGCCGTCAGCAGCATCGGACGGAAACGC
>CAYQCZ010000182.1:0-8266 GCA_964415955.1 uncultured Verrucomicrobiota bacterium
GATGTCGCTGGGCATCAGGTCCGGCGTGAACTGGATGCGGTTGAACTGGAGGCTCATCGCATCTGCCAGCGCATGGACCATGGTGGTCTTGGCCAGGCCGGGCACACCCATCAGCAGCGCATGTCCTCGGGCCAGGATGCAGATCAGCAACTGCTCGATGACCTGGTCCTGGCCGATGATGACCTTGGCGACCTCGGCGCGCAGCTTCAGGTGGAGTTCACGCAAACCATCAATGGCGGCCACATCCTGATCGGATACGGGGGCAGGCGGGGTGGATTCAACGGCATTTGGCATGGGCGCAAGGTAGGAGCAGTCCCGGTGTAATTCTAGGAAAGATTGCAGGGAATTCCAACCGGAGTGGAAGCTGCGGCAGGAGACGCTACTTGCGAACCGCTTCGCGCTTGTTGATGAGCTTGCGAAGCTTGTTCAAGGCGATGTTCTGGATCTGGCGGATGCGCTCGCGGGTGACGCCAAATTTCTCGCCCACTTCTTCCAGGGTTTTCTCGTTGCCGCCATCCAGCCCGAAGCGGTAGCGCAGGATGGTGGCCTCCCTGGGGTGCAGCGTTTTGACGAGTTCCTCCAGCATCTGGTGAACTGTCTTGTCTTCAAGCGAGTGGTAGGGGTTTTCGGCCTTCTCATCTTCGACGACATCACCATAGAGATTTGAATCGTCATCGCTGCCGATGGGGGCGTCCAGCGAGGCGGGGCGGATGGCTGCCGTGCGCATTTGGGCGACACGTGAGGCCGTCATGTCCAGCTCCTCGGCAAGTTCCTCGTCCGTGGGTTCCCGTCCGAGTTCCTCCTGAAGCTTCATGGCCACGCGGCGCATCTTGCCGATCTTGTCCACGAGATGCACCGGCAGCCGGATGGTTTTGGACTGGTTGGCGAGGGCGCGTTTGATGGACTGCTTGATCCACCATGCGGCGTAGGTGGAGAGCTTGCCGCCCTTGGCCGGATCGAACCGCTCGACAGCTTTCATCAGCCCGATGTTGCCCTCGCTGATCAGGTCCAGCAGGGGCAGGCCAAGCCCGTCGTAGTCGCGCGCGATTTTCACGACGAGACGGAGGTTGGCCTTGATCATGTGTTCGCGGGCCTCCTTGTCCCCGGCCTTGATGCGTGCGGCCAGTTCGATCTCGTCCTGCACGGTGAGGAGTTTCACCTGGCCGATCTCACGCAGGTAAAGTTTGATGGCGGAATCGCCGTCGTAGGGTTGCCGCTCGCGTTTCTGGGCCGCGGGCTCGGGAGCCGGAGCCGGGGCCGGGGCCACCGCATGGAGCTCCGCCTCCGTTATTTCGACGATCTTGTCATCATCCGATTCGCCATCGGGGCGTCGTTTCGGGTGCAAAGCGTTCCCCTTGGATTCCGTTTTTGCAGGAACCGCCGCCTTTTTCCTCATTCTGGCTTTCGGGGGCATTTGGGTGGACACACTTCAACTGCATCATCGCGTCCAGGGCAAGCAAATTGCCCATCTGCCGGCGCCCGGCCCTGGCTGTTTGCGGGCGGCGCTTCAGCGTGCCGCCTGTTCCAGCCGGGCGATGCGTTCCTCCAGCGGAGGATGGGACGCGAACAAGGCGCTGAACCCGCCGGATTTGCCGGAGATTTTCAGGGATTGAAATGCCGATGAATCATGACCCGCCACCGCCGGTTCATATGCGCGCTGGAGCGAGCGCAAGGCGCTGATCATGCTGGCGCTGCCCGCCAGCGCCGCGCCTCCGGCATCCGCGCGGAACTCACGCCAGCGGGAAAACCAGTTCACGACCATCAAACCCAGGATGGAGAATCCGATCTGGAAGACCATTATCAGCAGGAACTCCAGGCCGCCTCCGCCGCGTTCGTCACGCCCGCCGCGGAGCGCCTGCGCGACAACAAAGGCGAGGATGCGCGCCAGGAACATGACGAATGCATTGATGACACCCTGGACAAGCGTCATGGTCACCATGTCCCCGTTGGCGATGTGGGCGACCTCATGAGCCAGCACCCCTTCCACCTCGCGACGGTTCATGCGTTGGAGCAGTCCTGTGGACACCGCGACCAGTGACCGTGCCTTGCTCGGGCCGGTGGCAAAGGCGTTGATCTCGGGAGATTCATAAATTCCGACCTCGGGCATGGCCGGCAAACCCGCTTCACGGGAAAGGCGGTGCACGGTTTCCACCAGATCACGCAAACTGGCGTCACGGGTGCGAGGGTCAATCACATGCACGCCCATCGACCACTTGGCCATCCATCGCGAAATGGCCAGAGAAATGAACGCACCCCCCATGCCCCAGATGAAGCAGAACAGCAGGAGTGACTGATACTGCGTCGGTTGAACGTATCTGGGCACTCCGAGGATGCTCAGCACGATGGAAATCGTGAGCATCACCAGGATGTTCACCATGGCGAAAAGAAAAACCCGTTTGCCAATTTGAAGGATATTCATAGGTCACACGACATGTTTGATGGTTCACGACGCCGGTCTGCGGATCAGGTGCAGCCAGCGGGTCACAACACAGCGAACTGTGTGCCAGCTGTTTGAAAGGTCAATAGCCAAGGAACCCTCTGACAACAAGCCGGTTGCAGCATGAGACGGGCGGGACGTTGGAGACTCAAGTGGTTCAAAGTGGCACACGTGTCACACTTCAAGCACTTTTTCAAACTTGGTCAGATTCTTTGGGCCATTACCGGTGACCAGAACCACGTCCTCCAGTCTTACGCCACCCAATCCACGATAATAGAGGCCCGGTTCGATGGCGACAACATGGCCGGCCCGAAGCCTCTCGGCGGATGCGGGGGCAATTCTGGGTGCCTCGTGAATGTTCAAGCCAATGCCATGTCCGAGCCCATGAAAGAAACCCTGCTGGCCGGTCCTTGATTTGACGGCCCGATACCCCTCATTGAAGAAGAACTGAGCCACGGCACGATGAACGTCCGAAGCCAAAGCTCTGGGCTTGAGCAAGTCGATCGCGAGTTTCTGACCTTGAAGGACGGTCTGATAAAGACGTCGAACCGCTTCGCTGGCGCGTCCCTTGACGATGGTTCTCGTGATGTCTCCAAAATAGCCGGTCTTTTGCGAGCGCGGGAATACATCGATGACGATCGGTTGGTTGGCCTTGAGCACGCCGTGGCCGCGCTCATGCGGATCGCAGGCCTGGCGTCCGCTGCTCACAATGGTGTTGGCACAGTGGCCACCGGCCTGGAGCATTGCGACGTCGATCACCATCCGAAGCCGTTCACTGGTCAAGGGCAGATTTCGGTAGAGCAGGCGGCCATTCCGGGCGACACGTGCAGTCTTGATGGCCTGGATGCCTTCCGCCAGGCCGACTTCCGCCATCATCAAAGCTGCGCTGATGCGCTTCACTTCCAGGGGCGACTTGATCTGCCGTTCGGGAAACAGTTCGCCGGGTCTCAGTTTGAGTTTTATCCCCAATTCCCGCAAACGTCGGGCCATGCCAAGCGGGAACCGTTGCGGGACGACCACCTTTTTAACCCGGTGACGGCGCATCAGGGATCGCACTGCATCCGCGAGGTCCGGACTTTCAATTCCGGATGATTTTGCCTCCCGATAACACGCGGACATCGACACCGCCCGGCAACCCTTCAAGCCCCGTCGTGCACGGTCCAGGTCCGTTTCATTGAACACCGCGTAGCCGCGCCCGCGAACCCGGAGGTAGATGAAGGGATCTGAGAAAAACTCACCCACAGCATAAAGCATGTCCGCATCATTCTCGCTGTCCGAGACGATGAGGATGTTATCGCGGGGCATGGCGGTCCAAATTATGAATCACGCGAAGTCGTGGCAAGTCCTCATCCGGCTTGTTCAGCCCGGCGCTGCGGGTGTCTCAAACCGCTTCACAACGGCTGCCGTGTCTGGTTTCGTCAAGGCCGACATGCCCAGCCCAGCCCAGAAAACCCTCTTCTTCAAGCGCTCGCGCTTTGTGACACATCTGCCCGTGGATTACCTCTACACACCCTCGCATGCATGGCTTGGACCGCAGTCGGACGGGTCATGGCGTGTGGGCCTGACCCGGTTTGCGACGCGCATGCTGGGCGACATGGTTGATTTCGGCTTTGAAGCGAGTCCTGAATCTCCCGTCAAGCACGGCCAGATCATTGGCTGGGTGGAGGGATTCAAGGCCATCTCGGACGTGTATTGCGTGGTGGACGGATTCTTCCTTGGAGCGAACCCGGATCTGAGAAAGAAGCTGAGCGCCGTGGACAAGGATTGTTACCAATCCGGCTGGCTTTACGCCGCCCGGGGAACCTCCGACCCCCGTGCCATGGACGTGCACGCCTACGCTGAACATCTGACCCGCGCCATCGACAGGATTCTGGAACAGCAAAAGGATGCGGAGTCATGAAATTCTTGCCTGATGACGAACTGACGGATTGGAGATAGCCTCCTCCACCATGATCAGGGCGCGTTACATCATGATTGGCGGGTTTCTGGGCGCGGGCAAAACCACGTCCGTCGTCAGGCTGGCCGAACGGCTGACCGGACAAGGCTTGAAGGTCGGTCTCATCACCAACGACCAGGGCAGCGAACTGGTGGACACCGCCATGCTGCGTTCACGGGGATTCGCCACCGAGGAAATTCCCGGTGGTTGCTTCTGCTGCCGTTTCAACTCCCTGGTGGAGGCCGCCGGCAAGTTGACCCGGGACACGTGTCCTGACGTGTTCATCGCCGAGCCTGTGGGCAGTTGCACGGACTTGGTGGCCACGGTGACCTATCCATTACGCCGCATGTATGGGGATGCGTTTTCGATCGCCCCATTGAGCGTGGTGGTTGATCCCGTCCGGGCGGAGCGCATCCTGGGGCTTGCCGATGGCGGAGGATTTTCCCCGAAGGTCGTTTACATTTATCGCAAGCAGCTCGAAGAGGCGGATGTGATCGTCATCAACAAATGCGACGCGCTCCCGCATGAACGGCGTCAATCACTCGAGCAGGCGCTGGAACTTGAGTTTCCACAGGCAAGAATCATGCAGGCGTCGGCGCGCACGGCGGAGGGTTTGGATGCATGGTTTGCATACATCACGTCTTCAGACCAGCAGGCCAGACGGGTCATGGAGGTGGATTATGAAGTCTATGCCGAGGGTGAGGCGCTTCTAGGATGGTTGAACGCGACCGTGGCGATTGGGTCGGAACGGGATTTTGATGCCAACCTGTTGATCGGGCAACTGGCACAGGCGATCCAACGAAAGCTGCAGTCCACAGGAGGTGAGATCGCGCATTTGAAGATGACCTTCAACCCATCAGAAGGCCTCGGTGACATCGCCGTGGTGAACCTCGTCCGAAACGACTTCGTGCCCGAGCTTTCCCAGTCGCTGGATGGCGAACCCCGGTCGGGCCAGCTGATCATCAATCTCCGCGCAGAAGCGGCTCCGGAAACGCTTTCAAGCGTGGTGAACGATTCTCTGGCGGATGTTTCAAAGGGCGCTGCGGGCCTGTGCGTCAGGATGGATCACCAGGAGCATTTCCGCCCCGGCAAGCCCACGCCCACGCACCGGATCGCAGATGTCGAAGCGCAGCCGCAGTAAACGGGCTTTTCTCAGTTTTCAGGAGCGGCCCTCTTTTTGTAGTCGCCCCGGCTGAAATATTTCTCCAGCCAGACATACAGGACGATGAACAGATAACGGCTTCCCATCTCCTTGATTTTCAGCTTGGACTCGCCCACGCGGCGATTGCGCCAGGTGATGGGCATGGTGGTCCATCGGTAGCCACGGACAACCGCCTTCAGGGGAAGTTCCACCGTCAGATTGAAGTGGGGGGACAAAAACGGACGGCATCCTTCGATGACATTGCGCCGGTAGGCCTTGAACGCGTTGGTGGTGTCGTTGAGCTGGATGTTGAACAACACCTTGATGAACCAGTTGGCCAGCCGGTTGATGCGCAGTTTGAGCCACGGATAATCAATGACACCGCCTCCCTTCAAGAACCGGCTTCCAAACACGCATTCCCAACCTTCGTTCAGCAGCTCCCAGTAGCGCACCACGTCGCGGCAGTCATCCGACTCGTCGGCCATCATGATGATCACGGCATCGCCGGAAAAGGCATTCAGGCCGGAAACCACCGCCCTGCCAAAGCCATGCTCGCCCTCATTGCGGACCGGTTTGAGTTCGGCAATGCGCGATTGCAGCTTCTCCAGTTCGTCCCAGGTGCCGTCCGTGCTGCCGTCATCCACCACGACGATCTCGTGTGGCACCTGACGGAGGCGCAGTTCGAGGTGCAGGTGCTCGACTGTGGAGGCAATGCAGCCGGCCTCGTTGTGGGCCGGAATGACAATGCTCAAAAGCCTCAGTTTATCGTCCTGGGATTCTCCGACAATCGGCGCTGTCATCTCGCGAAAGAAGTATCGTGAAGGAGTGCTGATATCCAGTCCCGAAATCAGGCCTGGATCGTCAGGCGGAATGATTGTGGCACGCCGCAATCCGGATGTCCTGATTGCGACAACAAAAAACCCCTTCCGGTTTTTCCGGAAGGGGTTTGGATGAGCTTGCGCTCGCTTAGAACTTGTAAACCACGTTCAGAGCAACGAGGAACGAGTTGTTCTGGCCACCGGAGGCCGCATTGCCAAACGGCGCTGCGGGGTTGGCTGCGAGCAAGGGGTCGCCGCCACCAGTCAGAGAACGATCCCAGCGGACTTCCAAGCGGGAGATCACGTTTTCCCAGAGGGAGTAATCCACCGTGGCGGTCAGGCCGAGGAACTTCTCGTTGGGGTCATTGTCAGCAGGGTTGCCGGCAATGCCAGTGAACACACCAGAGCTGCCCGTCGCGTATTCCGCACGGAGATGCAGGGCGAGCTTGTCGGTGGCCTGATAGGAGTTGTAGAGGCCCCACACGCTGGCGTAGCTGGAGTCCATCGCTGCGACACCAGTGAAGTTGGCCACGTAGTCGTAGGCGATGCCCACTTTCCACGCGTCCACAGGGGTGTTCAACGTCGCACCTGCATAGAGGTGGGTGATGGCCTTGTCGTTAAAAGCGCCGGTCGCGTCACGCTGGGTGTTCACGGCACCCACGGTCAGCTTGCTGCCGGAGAGGAAGCCCAGGCTTTCAGGAGCCGTCAACTCGATGGCACCCATGTATTGCTTGGATGACTCAGCCCCGTTGGGCGTGGCGGTAGCCAGGCGGGTGTTGATGGTGTTGAACACACCTGCACCAGCCGGGTTGTTGGCCACACCAGCGGAAACCGCGAAGGTGTCGCTGAAGCGGTAGCTGGCGAGCAGGCCAGTGTGGGTGAAAGGCTCCACGCCCCAGGCATACGAACGGGTGTAGTTCGGGTTCTGGGTGTAGTTGGAGGCCTCGTAACCGATGATGGTGTCGAAGACACCCATCTTGAAGTCGATGCCATTGCCGATGGGGGCGCGGAGGCTCACATAGGCCTGCTTGATGGTGGCAGGACCACCACCTGTGCCGAGCACAGCGCTGTCACCGGTGCCGGTGCCGTCGAACCACAGCTCGGCCAGGTAGCCGGCAGCCCACTCGCTCTCGTCGAGAGACTTGGAGATGACGAGATCAACCACGTCCAGGTTGAAGCCGTCGAGCTTGGTTGTGCCTGCAGCACCGTTCAGGTGGTTGCGCACGGCCGTAGGACCGGCGGCGAGACCAGGGTCGGCATTGCCGGTGCCGGGGCGCCAAACGGCGGATGTGCTGACGTAACCACTGATGGTGGTGCCCGAAACGAGCGTTTTAACGGATTCCGTGGCCTCTTCCGCCTGAGCAGCAGTGCCCATGGTGACCACACCAGCGGCGGCGAGGGCCAATGTCCAATGATTGAGTTTCATACAGTTCCTCCTGCGATCTGTTTTTTTGTTTGTGTGTTCTAGCTATTTGTCAGGGTAAAAAACGGTTTACCCTCACACCTAACCGGTGCATTTGAGGGCGGAAAATATCAAAGGCCCTCACCTTGACAACACTTTTTTTACGCTTTTTTCGGCCAGCTTTTGCCCAAAAACACGTCGTGACCACGGTTTCAGCAGGGTTGTGCCTGCAAATGCTGAGCCGGCAAACTCGCCTGTCCCGGGCTTGAGCCATGTCCTTGGAGGCAGATCGCTTGCGGTGCGCGTGCTCCTGTGGCCGGTTCATGCAGGGCTTGGCCCATCCCTCATTCCATGCTTCACGGTCCGCTGCACAACCGGTTGCAACACGGCATTTGGCAAAGGGTTGGGAATGGGATCAGCAGGCAATGCACGCCCGTATCCAAGGTTGTCTTCGATGTGTTTCTGGCATGATTATTGCGCAACTATCTCAATACGAGAATGTTGTGTAATGAAATGATCGTTTGCCCTGCTT
>CAYQCZ010000183.1:0-2511 GCA_964415955.1 uncultured Verrucomicrobiota bacterium
TTCACTCCACGCTCCTGCAGGGTCGTTTCAAAGCGCCGGACGTCTTCCTGTCTGGCAGCAATCGATGCATACACCGCCTTCTCGCCTTCCTTGCGTTTCTCCCAATCCATTTCTGCAAGTTTAAGCTTCTCGGCCCCTTCATCAATCGCCAGACGCGCCTCATCCAGTTGTTGTTGTTTCACCTGGCTGAGCGATTCCTCGATGCTGCTTGCACGATTGCTGACCTGGAGCTGGACGATGATCAGGATGAGCAGGAGCGTGCCCACGACATTCGTCATCGTGTCCATCAACCCGTCGAGGCTGACGGCTTCATCTGATCCTTGTTGGGAACGGCGTGCCATGACTACTTCATGAACTCTTCAAAGTTGCTCAAATCCACGAGTCCCTTGCCCGGGATCGGCATCTTGCTGGTTGGAATCTGGAACCGGGCCTCGGCCCAGCCTGCACCGCGCTCGTAGGAGGCGTAACCATCCGAACGCACCAGAAACAGCAGCAGCGCCGCCTTGTCAGCGGCCACTTTTTCCAGATAGCTGTCGTAATCCTTGTCCGCACCCACCGTGCTCGCAGCGATGCGAAGCTTGTCCTTCGCACTCTTGTGAACGATGACGGCATCCTTCGCAGCTTCGACGACATACAGTCGCCGCCCACGCGCAAAACCACTCCCGCTGGGCTGCACACGCAGCGACGGTGCCTGATCCTCCGGCTTCTTCTGGCGTTCGGCGATCTCCGCACGCAAGGCCACAATCTCGGCTTCTACGCGTGGCTTGTCGCGCTGCAATTCCTCGAATTGTATCACCAGCAGTTCGAGCTGCTTCTGCAATTCACGGCTGATGTCCTCACTGGCATCCGCGCCATCCAGCAGCTTCCGCAGCTTGATGATGCGCTGGTCGAGACTGCGAAGCTGCTCCTGCAATGCCTCATTGCGTTCGATCAGGACTGTGAGTTCCTCCAGCCTGGCGTTGTCCGCCTTGAGCTGCTGTTGCAGCTCCATGTATTGCCGGACCATGGGATTTTTCACCGTGGCCCGTTGTCCGGCCTGGGTCGTTTGCAGAATGCTGAGAATGGAAATCATCACCAGCACCGCGCCCGAGAGACAGGCGAGGATGCTTAGGAAGGGGAACAGCGAAATGTTCGCGCCAGTGCTGGGTCTTCTCCGTGCCATGAGTAATCACTGTTTGCCGAACAGCCTGCCGAGGAACCCCTGCTTCTGAATGACGATCTGCTGGCCGTTCAGTGCCTTGAGGGTTTTGTTCAATTCGGCGATGCCCCGCTCAATGCCTTCAAAATGCTGCTCAACAGCACCCACTTTTCGTCCAAGATCCGCCACATGGCCTCCGGCATTGCGGATGACTTCATCCAGCGCCTTGGTGGTTTCCTGTTCCAGGCGTTCCACCGATTTGTTGAACGACGTGTGAATCGCGGCCTGGTTTTCATTGGCCCGCCGTTCCAGGCCCGCGCTCTGCTCCAGCAACAGCTTGGAAGCCGTGTTCAGGTCGGTGAGAAACTGGCTTTGCGCCTGTGTCAGTGACGCTGTGAGCGCCTTGAGCAGGCCGCCCATGTCGCCGCCGGCCACGTTGCTGCCATCATTCAGGCGCGGCATGAGGATTTCATTGCAGTAGGCGTCGATGGTGTTGAGATTGTCGTCCTCGATCTTCTGCAACGCGCTCATGGGGATGCTCAGGATGATGCTGTAGATCAATCCAAGCAGCGTGGTGTCGAAGGCCATGCCCAGACCGCCGGTGACGCCGCTCAAGGAGGCCAGCAAAGCATCGACGTCCTTGGCCCCGCCCATCACACCCTGGAAATTGCCAATCGCATTGGACAGACCGAGCACCGTGCCCACAAAACCAAGAATCGGGATCACCCAGATGAAAATCTTGAGCAACGAGTAACTGCCGCTGATGCGCACCGAGTCGATGTTCGACTGGTTGCTCATCATGGTGCCGACCTCCGAGTTGTTCTCGCGTGCCTCGAACAGTTCAAGTCCCTTGCGGATGCGGTTCACCATGAGGCTGTCGCGCAGGTGAACCGGGATGGAGTAAACATGGTCGATGAATGTGCCGACATTGGAGCGGTTGATTTCCTTCCCCAGGAACGAAGGCAGCACATCCAGCAGCAGGGCGTTCTGCTGATGGCGGAGCTTGCGGAACTTGAGCACCAGGATGCCGATGCCCCAGCCAAAGCAAAACGTCTCGGCGAAGTTGACCCAGCCACGCTCGAAGAGAATCGCGTGGATAAAGGTGCCTTTCAGGACGAATCCGACGCCAAGGATCAGCGCCATGACACCCAGGCCCAGGCCCAGAGCCGCCCAGACATTTGGATTGGCAGGATCGGTCTCCACCCAGCCGCCACGCTCCGGTTCGCCCCCTTCCCCGGCGGGCTGGGTCACGGGCGCCACCGCGGCTTCCTCCACCGTGGACCTGGCAGGCACCTGGATTTTCGTCCCGCAGCCGGGGCAGTTGATGCTGTTGCCGGCAAAACCCGTTTTCATGATCTCGTGCTGCACAATGA